>NZ_JAHREU010000005.1:0-35706 GCF_020883145.1 Microcoleus sp. CAWBG27 | reverse complement strand
CTTACTACGAACCTAATAGGACTGAAGTCCTTACTACGAAACAAATTTCCAAATATTAACAAATGAAAAGCCATGAACAAAAAACTTACGGACAAAAGCACTAAGGCTGAAATCTTAGAAGCGTACAAGGAAGCCGCGCAAGAAAAAGCTGCGTTAGAATTGCAAATCAAACAGCTAAATGCTTCTCCAAAGCAATCAGCAGCAGCACCAGCACCAGAAAAACCTATTGTGGAGGCACAAAAACCAATGGCTTTAACTCAAACTCAACAAAAAATGCAGTCCACAATTGATAATTTAATCTTGCTGCAATTTGGCTTTGGTGGCGCTGTCAGCGAGTTGTCGGAAAAACTAACTTCAGAAGCTGCTAAACTGGAAGAATTGCGGTGCACAGTGGGCGAGGAAATTCAACAACTGCAAGAGTTACACGGTTTAGAAGATGTTGCTGAAGATACACTGGATAATTTAATTCAGCAGTACGAAGAAAGTGCGAAAACTTTTACTAACGAACTCACCGAACAGCGCGATACTGTTGAACAGGAATTGCTGGAACAGCGTCTGGCTTGGGAAAAAGAGCAGGAATTGCAAAAGTTGGCGGTTATAGAACGCAATGAGAATCAGGAAAAAACTCGCGATCGCGATGAAGAGTTGTATGATTACGATCTGAATCTTCAGCGAGATTTGGATATCGAAGAATACGAACAGCTTCAGAAAAGGCTGTATCAAGAAATTGAAGAGTTTCGTCAGGAACAGGAGAAACAGTGGGCGGAACGGGAAAAATCCATTTCGGAACGGGAAAAATTGTCTGCGGAAGTTAAAGCTAAGGTGGAAGCTTTCCCGAAGGAACTGGAAGCTAATATCAAGAATGGGAAAGATAATGGTCGCAATATTGGCAATTATCAAGCTAAGATTAAGGCTGATTTGTCTGCTAAGGATATCGAGGGACAAAAGCAAAATTATGAACTTCAAATTCAAGGGATGTTGCAGACAATTCAAAATCAGGAATCGCGGATTGCGAGTTTGTCGAAACAGCTTGATTCTGCTTTGAAACAGGTTCAAGATTTGGCGGTGAAGGCGATTGAGGGTTCGTCGAATTTGAGTTCTTTCCAAGCTGTGAGGGAAATTGCGATCGAACAAGCTAAGACTCAGCAGAAAAATAAGTAGTCCGCAGCGCTGTTAGCAGCTAAGTAGCTAGCCTTAGATACCCGATTTCTTGAAGAAGTCGGGTATTTGGGTCTTGAATAGCAGAGATTTTTGCGATCGCCCGCGAACTGTGCAAAAATATAAGTATTTAGGATTAGGACAACTGCTATGGCTGATACTAACAACTTTGAACTGCGGGATATTCCGATATATTCTATCCCTCAAGCAGCACAATATCTCAGGCTGCGGAGAGATATGTTGCGACATTGGGTTGTTGGCTGGTACTCGCAAACAAAAACGGACAAGCACTTCTTTGAGCCGTTGATTGAGTTACCTCAACACAATAATCTTGAACTGCTGCCCCAGTCCAAAACTAGACTACTTTCTTTCACCAATTTGGTAGAGGCTCATGTGTTGATTGCTATTGTTAAGGCTACAGGCTTCTCCCGCAAGCAACTTAGCACCACTCTCAAATGTGTCAACCGTAATTTTTATACTCCTCACTTATACGCTCGAATTGAGTTTCAAGTCGAGGGAATTGCTCTTTTGTTTGAGAGATGTGGACAGAAGCTTGCAACATCGGACAGGGAGCAGGAAGCGAGGCAGATTCTAGACACTTATTTCGATCGCATTGTACGAGATGAAGCTGGATTACCTATCAAACTCTTCCCTTTCACGAAGCTACCAGGTTCCGACGAACCTAAAACAGTGATGATTGACCCCAGAATCTCCTTTGGCCGTCCTGTTTTGGCTGGAACTGGCATTCCCACAGCTATGCTGGCAGAACGTTACAAAGCTGGGGATTCCATCGATGAACTTGCCGAAGACTACAATTGCGATCGGCTTCAGATTGAGGAAGGTATTCGCTGCGAACTTCCGCTAGTAGCATGAATGAGATATTTTTCATCGATCGATGTTTAGGAACAAAACTGGCAGATTCATTACGAAATGCGGGGGCGACAGTAGAAATTCATGACGATCATTTTAAGCAAGATGTCAAGGATGAGGATTGGCTGAGGATAGTTGGAGAAAGCAATTGGGTTGTACTTACAAAGGACAAGAAAATTGCTAGTCGTCCTTTGGAGTTATTGGCTGTGGCTCAAGGTAATGTACGGCTGTTTGCATTTGTGGGTGGCGATGTTTCTGGAGTTGTAGTCGCACAAGCTTTTGTAAATGCCTTAGAAAATATGAAACGATTTATTCGGGGGAATCAAGCACCTTTTATTGCTAAGGTGTACCAGTCTGGTTTGGTAAAGCCCTGCAAAAACCAAAAGGAACTTTTGAGAATCCTCCCTAAAACCAGTGAGTAAATCATCTCAAAATCAATTTCGATTAGTCCAGTTTTTAAACTGTCTACTCCCTTCCCGATTCAAGGAGCATGAAAACCTATCTACAGCGTTCTAATTTTTAGTTTAAAGCCCGATCGCCCTGTGCACTTATCCAAACTGTCCCTATCTCTCCCGATCGCTTCATTTATACTCTCTATTCTTGAAGTTAATTAACCAAAAGATATACTTTAGATAGAGGCATTATGCAGCAACAAATTGTACGTCAAAGAGATACTAATGCTTGGATTTTACAGTGCTGGGTTTCCTTTATTCTAGCCATTTCCACTACGGCTATAGGTGTCATTTATCTGCCCGTAGATATCTGGGTAAAAAGTTTCGTGGGTATGGGGTTAACTTTTTCGGTTGGTTCGTCTTTTACTTTAGCAAAAACGATTCGGGATAACAATGAGGCAACTAGATTGACTGCGAGAATTGATGAGGCTAGAGTTGAGAAAATTCTCGCAGATCACCATCCTTTGAAATAAGTTACTCGGCGGTTGACTCGGCGGTTGAAACCGCGGCTACATAAACGAAGTCCGCCTCCGCGGACTAAGAGTCGGAGCAAGTTATATTTTGTATAAAAATAGCCCGCGCAGGCGGGCTTTGTTTTTGTCGCCACAGGTTTCAAGCTGTGGATTTTGATGGTGGATTTTAATGACTGTTTTTGAACTGACGATCGCCCTTAGCCTTTTGGCGCTGGCGAACACCCGCCTGAACTGTAGCCATATCCACGGGAAAACCAACTACAGGAATCACCTGATCCTTGCGCTCTTCTTCGAGGTTTTTGAGCTCAGTGTAGTCAACCCAGTGAATGCAATTTACCGGACAAGTGTCGATCGCCTCAGCAATCAACTCTTCGGAATCTCCGTCTTGTCGGACTACCCGCGATCGCCCGTAATCCGGCTCAATGTAGAAAGTATTGCGAGCAACATGGGCGCAGTGCTTGCAGCCGATGCAGGTAATCTCATCAACATAGACGCCTTTTTGGCGCAAGACGCCGCCCAACTCCGGTTCTAAACCAGTGCGATCGGGTGAATCTCGCAAAAATCCGCCCAACTCAGGCTCTAAACCAGTGCGATCGCCTGCTGTATCTATTCCGAGTCCAGAAAGCTCAGACATTTAGATCCCTCACAATAATAAATAAGTCCGCCTGGGCGGACTTTAGATGAAACAAAATTGTAAAAATCTCCAACAACTCTTAAGCGCACCAGCGCTGAACCACCAGGCGGATCGAACCGTCTTGATTTTGCTTTTGCTCAGAAACTTGGAAACCTTGCTTAGCGCTTTCATTCACCACAGTATGGTAAGCATAGCGCTGAGTCACCTTATTCAGAAAACGATCGACAGACCAAGCTTGCTGCCAAAACTGCAAGTCAGCCACCAATTCATACTCAGTCCCGTTCCAGCTAAAACCTAAGTCATAGCCGTTTTCTTGCTCAATCACCACCTCAGCAGTGCTGGTGAGGCCGCGATAGCCGCGCACCTCAGTCGGGCCGGACTTCCAGTCGATACCCAAGTCAGTTAAAGCAGATTCCAAAGAATTCAAATTGCGGATCTGGGTCTTAATTTGGCTAAAGTGTGACATGGTGGTTCCAAAAAAATTTAAGTGAACTGAACAAAAAAGATTACCAATCGCTAAAAGCCACTTGGGCCGTCGCTTCGGCTGACTGATGCAGCACTTGCGCGAAATATTCAGATGTTGACTCTTGATGAAGCACCACACCGAGCTGGGCTTCAATTGCTGCCGTTACCTCAGCGCAGGAAGCACCGACAATGCCGGTGACTGTTTCCTGTACGCGGCCATCTGGATAAATGACAAATTCTAGTGTTTCCATAATCCGGGCTGACTGAATAGGAATAGTGAAATCAGACACTGACACCAGCTTCGCGTGGGACGATGCCTCCTGAAGTCGCTTCTTGAGAGTTGGCGGACTAAAAAAACCGCTATATCAATTTTGACTAATTGATAGGTTTTGAGTCACAACTTAACAGAAGTTATTAATAGGTAGAAGCAATACATCAGTTGTATGTAAAGTTTCGCGTACATTGTGACATCAGTCAAGCCAATCTATATTTAGATTTTAGATTTTTGATTTTGAAGACACAAGTATAAATGCTCCCCCTCTCCCCCTCCTGACAGGTGCAGGTTTTTTAGTAAAAGCCTTATCCCATAAGAGTTTGATGCTTCCAGTAAGCCACTTTCCAAAACCGTTGCACTGTCTGGATTTGCTGGGTTTTGCCAGGGGAAAACCTACACCTGTCAGCTCTCCCCCTCTCCCCCTCTTTCCCCTCTCCCCCCTCTCCCCCTCTTTCCTCTCCCCATCTAATTCCCTCTAGGGTCTAAAACGTCTCGCAGCCCGTCGCCTAAAAGGTTGAAACCCAGAACTGTTAAGGTGATCAGCAAACCGGGAAACAAAATAGTCCAAGGAGACGAAAGAGCGTATCCGCCTTTGAAAGCATCGGAAAGCATCGTTCCCAACTCTGGGGCTGGCGGCTGCGCGCCCAAACCTAGAAAACCCAAACCAGCAGCTTCTAGCGTCGCTGTACCTGTGGAAAGAGTTGCTTGTACAACAAGCGGGGCGAGACTTCCCGGCAAAATGTGGCGAAAAATAATCCGCAAGTCGCTGGCGCCCAAGGCTTTGACAGCTAAGACAAATTCTTGTTCTCGCAGTGACAGCACCATGCTGCGAGTGAGGCGGATGTAAATCGGTATTTGCACGATGCTGACAGCGATAATTACGCTTTGCAAGCTGGGCCCGGTGACGGTAACAATGGCGATCGCCAGTAAGATCGAAGGAAAAGCTAGCAAAATATCTGCCAAAATCCCGATCGCCACTTCAGCCCATCCGCGAAAATACCCAGCCAAGAGTCCCAACAGAGTTCCCACAAATAATCCCCCACCCACAGAAACCAGACTGACGAGCAAAGATATCCCCAATCCGTGCCACACCCGCACTAGCAAATCTCGCCCCAAACTGTCGGTTCCGAACCAATGTTTGACGCTAGGAGCCACTAAGCGGGATAAATAATCGCGATCGACCGCAGCATTGTAAGGGTAAATTAGGGGGGCTAACACTGCCACAACAATCAGCGCTAGAGTCAAAATTAAGCCGATTTTCCCAGATGTCGATCGGGCAAATCGCTGCCAAGCAGGCTGTGAAAATATTAAGCTGTTCAGCGATTTTTGCTGTTTCATTACCATCTAAAATCCGTGTGGTACCCATAAACTGATTAATTCATGGACAAGGGCGAGCAATTCAGATACAGACTCATTGACTTCTGGCGCTTCAAATCCATGAATAAATCGATTTCTCACGTTTAAAAGTAGCATAGCGCGATCGTACTGTTCGATTGAAAGTTCTCCTTGCGAATACATATGTTTAATCAGAGATACAGTGGGAAATCTTTCAATTGGAATAATAGCCTCCTGGGCCCGTCTACGCAGGAGTGCTTCAAATATTCCCCAAAGTGACAAAAAAGCCCCTTCATTTTCTCCCAATGAGATTAGGCGTTCACTCTGTGTTATTCTACTAAAAATTTGTTCCCAAGATAAGAGATTTACTTCCTTGGCTTCGTCTTTCAGTAAAGCATCTTCTTCAGTAATTAACAAGAAACGCCAGCCTGTTTTTTCAGAGACTATTTCAGCAATTTCTTTCAACCTGTCTATGGATTTTTGTCTGCCAGAAGCATTGAATTCGATTATATAACCTTCGGCTTCGTTCTTTTTGGCAATTAAATTTGGGCGATATGTGCCTAAATTGAAAGGGATGTCTTCCGGTTCAGGCTCAACAAATACTCTATAGCCTTCTTGTCGATATTTTTCAGCAATTTTAGACACTGATGTGTTCTGTATCAATTTAGCAGTCATAAGTAACTCTCCAATGCTTTTGATTCACTTATTCTAACGTAGACGCACTCACTGCCAGATCTGATGCCATCCAGCAACAATAATGGACATAGAGCAATCTTAAATGTGTCACTAAGCGATCGACGATGGGACTCCACATCTGTGACAAGTGAATCATCCTCATAAACTAACCCAATTAATGCGTCCTGTATGGGTTTTATTATATTGTCTGTGTCAACAGGGTCTGTATCATAGAGATAAACTAAAGTTAAATGAACGTTTCCAGAATAAGGAGTTCCTACCCAAGTTTTTGATGCTTCTGCACGTACAAATGTTTGCCAATCCTGTAGCTTTCTTCTCTGCCTAGTTTGCAAAGATACAGGGCGTCTTGGAATCAGAAACTCAAATTGCATTGGGAACTCCGAAACTTAAATATGAAAGCAGGAATTAAAGGATAACTTCATACATAACTTTAATTTTTACAGTTGTAAAAATTATTTTTGTTGATTGTACTAATCTAGTATAATTCTATCTCTAAAATTGGCTGAGCAGCTTAATATTTAAATATTAAGCTGCTCAGCCAATTTTAATTTTTTATCTTTTACTGCCACCTAAAAAAACTCAGGATTTAGGCAAATTATAGATATAATCTGCACCATTGGCTGAAATAACTTTATAATCGATGGTATACCCCGACGCACCCGTAATATCTATTGACTCACGTATAGCCTCACCACGACCAAAATCTAAAGTGTTTCTGAGTTCACCATCCACATAAATTTTGACAGATACACGAATCAAATTAGAGTTGTCAGGTAAACCGTAAGCTAATTTGATTTCACCTGGGTTATTAATGATTTTACAGGTAATAGATCTGGGATTTGAAGAGGAAATGTAAAAACGGCTTGTAGGTTCCTCAGTGCGCTTGCCAATAGTAATTAAGTCATTATAGTTTTTGGCTGAAAATCCGTACATTAGTTGGCATCGAAATCCCTCGGTTGTACGAGTAGTAGGTTTGGGAGGTGCAGCAGGTGAAGAAGCAGCTAGAGTTGGTACTACTAAAGCAATAGCAAGACCTAAGAGAAAACCCAATTTAGGGTGATTGAATTTGCGATAATTTTGGCTCATGATTTTTTTTTGCTCGTTTGACTTGACAACCCACATAAATATCAACGCCGCTAAATCCGATCGCCCTGACTTACAAAAGACTCCAAGTTTATCAATTACACTCTTGAGCAATTGGTAAACAAGTTGCGACGCAGTCTATCATATCATGCCTACAGAGAATATTATGTATCTGGTGTTACCCGATCGCCCCCTCACCGCTCCCCACGGCCCACCAGCCAACAGTCGATCGCCTGCTTATCACTGATGACTTCCTTCAATACCCTTTAAGATATAGAGAAGAAGATAATTTTAAAAGCGCATGACATCAACCCTACTCAAAGCCTCCTCCAAATCGCCCCTCAACGCCCCAACAGTGCGCCATTTTCCCAACGGCCTCACAGTTATAGCGGAACATTTGCCGGTCGATGCCGTTAACCTCAGCGTGTGGATGAATTTAGGCTCAGCCGTCGAATCCGACGAAATCAACGGCATGGCGCACTTTTTAGAACATATGATTTTTAAGGGAACTCCGAGTATTCCTAGCGGAGAATTTGAGCGGGCGATCGAACAACGCGGCGCTGTCACCAATGCAGCCACCAGCCAAGATTACACGAACTATTACATCACGACAGCTCCTAAAGATTTTGCCGAACTAGCTCCCCTCCAAGTCGATGTCTTGCTCAACGCCAGCATTCCCGACGACGCTTTCGATCGCGAACGGCTGGTAGTATTGGAAGAAATTAGACGATCGGAAGACAATCCGCGCCGCCGCACCTATCAGCGATCGATGCAATTAGCCTTTGAAGTCCTACCCTACAAACGACCCGTACTCGGCCCGACTTCCGTTATCGAAAATCTTACCGCCCAACAAATGCGGGATTTCCACAGCACCAGATACCAGCCAGGGGCGATGACAGCCGTCGCTGTAGGCAATTTGCCGGTCGATCGACTAATTGAAATTGTCGCAGAAAGTTTTGCCGCCAAAAGCACAGCACAAAACAGCACCATCAATCTGCCCGCTGTCAGCAGCTTTAGCCCAGAATCGGAAATTCTCAACTACGGCCAAGAATCGCCATTTACCGAAACAGTCCGCCGCGAATTTGTAGACTCAGCACTTCAGCAAGCCCGACTGATTGTCATGTGGCGGGTGCCCGGTTTCGTGGAAATGTCTGAAACCTATGCCCTCGACGTTTTGGCGACAGTATTGGGCCACGGGCGCACAACTCGCTTGGTTAAGGATTTGCGCGAAGACAGAGGGCTAGTCTCGTCAATTTCTGTCAGCAACATGACTCAGCGACTCGGCGGTGTATTCTCGATTTCTGCTCAACTAGCGACAGAACATATAGAAGAAGTGGAAGCAGCCATCGTCGGACACATCCGCACCCTACAAACCGAACTCGTGACAGATGCCGAAATTTCCCGCATCCGCACCCAAGTAGCAAATCGGTTTATCTTCGGTAACGAAACTCCGAGCGATCGAGCAAGTTTGTACGGTTACTATCAGTCGATGGTAGGAGATATCGCTCCCGCCCTCAACTACGCAGCCTGCATCCAAGCTCAAACTGCGGAGGATATCCGGGAAGCCGCCGTCAAATACCTGTCTCCCGATGCGATGGGTGTGGTGGTAATTCGCCCCAACGAAGCATAAAATCGACTTTTTGCTAAACAGCGCGATCGTTTCATGGCTAAGCTAGGGACAGTTGCAACGGCACAAAAAAGTTAAATTATCGTCATCTTAGATTAGAGAATACTCCGTCATATCAGGTCCGATCTACGATCGTCACAAAAAAAGGTTCGTAGTACGGACTTTAGTCCGCTCTTAAGTTGCGGACTAAAGTCCGTACTACGAAGCAATCTTATTGCGATCGATCGACCGGACACGATATCAAGTTCGATCGGCTGTCGCCTTAAAGATTTGTATCGAATCATGAATACAAAGTTTTTAAGGTGCGGGCGATCGGTAAAATTGCCGTAAATTTCTGAGAGGATAAACTTGGAATCATTGAAGCGCGCAGGGAATCATGAAATTACAAAACTTTCTCAAGTCAAAAATTAGGTATGATTCTAGGGCGATCGCTGCTGACAACGAACTCAGCCGTCAAATTCAAAGTCGCCTCATTGACCTAGGTTTACTGAAACCTCCAGTAGACGGCATCTTTGGCCCTCTTTCTACCGCAGCCCTCCACCGATTTCAAACCCTAATGAAGTGCGGGGAACCGGGTTTTTTGGGAGCAATCACAGCCCAAAAGCTGATCGAAGCCAAACCGGCGGACATTCCGACACCTCGCCCGATCTTGAAAATCCTCAAAGACACCATTTTTAAATCAAAACCTCTGGCGTCTTCTCAACTTCAGGAAGCGGAAAAACAAGTAATCCCAGCGGGAAAACAGTTTGAACTTCTAGCTTTTGCTCCGATTCGCGGTCACATTAGAGTAGCTCTCCGCAACGAGTCTTTCAAAGGTTCAGGGATTTGGTATGTTTACGGTTTACACGCTCAAGTTACTCTAGACGGCGTTTTGCTTTATCCCAAACCGAATCCGCCGACTGTCAGACTGGGCATTCCTTATCGATCGCAAATGGATAACTTGTACAATCCTACAGGTTCTTGCAATGTTACTTCCATCGCGATGTGTTTGGACTTTTTGAGAGTTCCCCGGCGCCAAAAAACCGGACAATATGAAGATGAACTCTACCAATATGCGATCGACAAAGGTTACAGTCGCTGGGAACCGAGAGATTTAGCCAAAATTGTTAGAGATTACGGCGCTCAAGATTACTTTACCGAGAATGCAACGATTGATGACGTTCAAGATTGGCTCGCCAGCGGAAATCCCGCTGTCATCCACGGATACTTCACATCCTTCGGTCACATTATAGTTGCCACAGGCTACGACAGCGACGGATTCTTCGTGCACGATCCCTATGGCGAATGGTTCCCCACGGGTTATGACACAACTGTCAGCGGTTCTTACTTGCACTATTCCTATCGCTTAATCCGCAGCGTTTGTATGGCTGACGGGAATTTTTGGGTGCATTTTATCTCGAAGTAGTCATTGGTTATTGGTTATTTGTTATTGGTTATTTGTTATTGGTAATAACTAACCAATAGACCCCTCCCAAAATGCCAATCTTGAACAGGCAGGATGCCTGTTCCACAATAATTAGGGGAGATGTATAATAATTGACTGTTGACAGTAGTCAGTAGTCAGTTGATAGTTGTAAACCGGAGTATCTCATTTTTATAAAAAGCATTTGTCTTATTATAGTGCGAGCGTCCCCGCTCGCGTATTGTACAATACGCGAGCGGGGACGCTCGCACTATACATACAAAACTGAGATGCTCCAACTGACAACTGCCAACTGTCAACTACCAACTGTCAACTGACAACTGCCAACTGTCAACTGATTTTCATGCTCAAATCGAGCCAAGTCGATCGCGTAATTGGAGCACTGGTTGAAATATAATCAACTCCGGTTTCCGCGACACTCCGAATAGTTTCCAAAGTCACATTCCCGGAAGCTTCAATTTTCACCCGATCGCTCTTTGTGCGAATTATTGCCACAGCCTGCCGCATTAAATCACAAGACATATTGTCTAACATAATAATATCCGCCTTATGCTGCAAAGCTGTCTCCACTTCAGCCAGAGTTTCCGTTTCAACTTCGATCGTCAGCGGATAGGGGATAGAATTGCGAATAAGGGCGATCGCCTCGGCAATTCCCCCAGCCGCCGCAATGTGATTATCTTTAATCATCACCGCGTCATCCAATCCCATCCGGTGATTGCAAGCACCGCCGATTTGAGTCGCGTATTTTTCCAACAATCTCAATCCTGGTGTTGTCTTGCGCGTATCCACCAATTGCACCGGCAAATCGGCAATTTTGTCAACATATTTCTGAGTTAAAGTAGCGATGCCGCTCAAACGCATTGCCAAGTTTAATGCTACTCTTTCTCCGGTTAGCAGCGCATCGAAATTGCCGGAAATCTCGGCAATTACTTCTCCTTTTTCGCACAGTTTCCCTTCCGGTACTTGGGGGATGAAACTGAGGCTGCTGTCTAAAAGTTTAAATGTGCGATGTGCGATCGGCAATCCGGCAATGACTCCAGCTTCTTTGACAATCCATTTAGCCGTACCCTGGATGCTGTTTGCGGGGAATAAGGCCGATGTTGTGCGATCGCCCCTACCGATATCTTCTAGCAGCCAGTTGTGCAATAGGGAGTCTAAAACTATCCAAGGTGGTAATATTGCTGTCATGTTTTCTTTGTTAGTCCTGCTATTAGGAACGATAGTCGATCGGGTGATTTTCGGCAAGTTGCAAGATAGTGATGGTATGTGCGATTTTGGGCTAGATAACGGGCTATTCTGTTGCTGGCATTGGGTTTTGGTGGTTTAATGGAGTGGATGGGGCGATCGCGAGTAAAAACAATGATATAGCCAGTCATTTTAGAAAAATTAGCAGAACTCTCTGAGTCTCTTCAGACAGAAGTGCTTCATTATATTGAATTTTTGATCGAAAAGCAGGCTAAAAACTTAAGTCAAGAAAAGCCGACAAAGCGAGGCGGACTTGGAATTTGGAAAGATAAAATCTGGATGTCTGATGATTTTGATGAACCTCTCGAAGATTTAAAGGATTAACTCTGCTTGACGAGCTTGTTATAGTATAATTATCTAAAATGACAACCGTCTAAATGGTAATACAATGATGTCCTTCGCTTTTAATATTCCTCGATCTACAGGTGAACTACTCAATCTCAGCATCAATATGGGAGAAAACCTTTTTATTATGGGTGCTAACGGCAGTGGCAAGTCCAGTCTGATGCAACATTTATATATGCTTCATTATAATCATGTGCGACGGATATCGGCGCATCGCCAAACTTGGTTTTCTTCCAACACAATGGATTTATCGTCTCAGCAAAAGAAAGATTTTGAAAACCATATCCGAAGTGGGGATACTAATCTAGATTCACGCTGGAAAGACAATTTTCCTAGCCAACGTGCAAGTATTGCGATTTATGACCTCATTGACGCTGAGAATGTACGTGCTCGCTCAATTGCTAGTGCCGTCGATAGCCAGAATATTGAGTATGCAAAAACTCTTGCCAAGGAAGATGCTCCTATAAAAATGATCAACGAACTTCTACGTCTTTCAAATATTCCTATTGAGATATCTGTCGGTGAGAACGATCAGGTAGTTGCAAGCAAATGTAGAGGTAGTTATTACAGCGTTGCAGAGCTTTCGGACGGCGAACGTAATGCTTTGCTAATTGCAGCCAATGTGTTGACCGTTAAAAGTGGTACTTTAGTGCTAATTGATGAGCCGGAGCGCCACCTTCATCGATCCATTATTTCACCACTTTTGACACTTTTGTTCTCTAAGCGAGCTGATTGTGCATTCATCGTATCTACACATGATACGATGCTGCCCCTAGACAATCCGAGCGCACGTACATTGCTTATTCGGGGCTGCACCTACGCGGGATCTTCTGTAAGTGGTTGGGACGCAGATATTGTTCCTCCCGAAACTGAGATTGATGATGACATCAAGAAAGATATCCTTGGTGCGCGTAGAAAGATGCTATTTATCGAAGGCACTGAAAGAAGTCTTGATAAGCCACTTTACAGTCTAGTATTTCCCAACGTATCCATTATTGCCAAATCAAGCTGTCGAGATGTCGAACATACCGTTTCTAGCATCCGAGACTCTGCTAACCTTCACTGGGTTCATGCTTTTGGCATTGTTGATAATGATCGGCGACCAGAAACTGACATTAATCGGCTTAAGGAGAAGGGCATATATGCCCTTCCGGTCTTCTCAGTTGAGTCGATATATTACCATCCACATATTCAATGCCTTATTGCACAACGCCAAGCAAATCTTATTGGAGGCGATGCTCCCACATACCTTGATAATGCTAAAACTGGTGCCCTGAAAAAAATCAAGGAAGCTATTCAATCTCTGAGTAATAAGACTGCTGAAAAAGCAATTCGTGAGGAGTATTTTCGCAACACGCCTAAGAAAGAAGACATTAGAAATGGTATAACCGTAAATGTTTCTATCGATGTGAATGAGTTTGTAACACAAGAGTTGGAACGGCTAGAGAATGCACTTGATAGTGGTAATTTAACAAAACTCATTTCACAATACCCCGTTCGTGAAACAGGGGCTTTAACTAACATTGCAAAGGAGCTTAAATTCCAAAAACGTGAAGATTATGAGGGGGCTGTACGAAAACTATTAATGGATAACACAGAGGCTTTAAATTTTGTGAAATCTCTCTTTGGTACGCTAAGTTATGACATTGAGGCAGTATGATTGCGTACAGTCATTTATGTAAAATTTCAATGGTTTTACCCTAACCATAACTTCTCTCTCACATTTTTTTGTTATGATTGTATTAAATTTAAAACGACAGAAAGAGGCAATTATTATGAATATTCGTGATATTGCGATCGCCCTTATTGCAGCAACTTCCAGAATCATTTTTGCCCGAAGTCAACGACTTCATCGACTTTGTGATGCACAAGCACCAAAATAGAATAGCTGAACCCAAACTCCCAGACGATATTGCTAAAGCTTGGGCAAAAAGGTTCGAGGAAGTCGATCGCTTAAAACTAATGACTAATCAGCCGGAGAGCGAATATCAGCAATTCCTACTCAACAAGTAGCCGATCGCACTTAAAGCAAAAAACTAATATCCACTTGGAAAAAATCCGCTAATTTCCTGGCTTCATCTATTTCGATCGCCCTTCCACTAACAAAAACTTTATCAACCTCAGTTTCCGTTCCCAAAACAGGAATCAGATCGGATTTGTCCAAATCTCTCGCATCCATTAAATGTTGCAACATTGAAGCAGCATTACCTGCGGGGATTGGATAATTTTCAGCTTCAAATTTTTCAATCAGCGTTATCAAAAGCTCCAGAAATAGCTCTTCCTCCTGCGATCGCATCGGGCCGTGTTCCAGTTCGCAAGCAAGAGCGATCGCGGCATCATTTTCTGCTTCATTTGCGATCGGTTTTGGTTGATACCGAACAAGTAAATCTGTATAAAATTTTGCATCAAAAGTACGGATCATTTTTCCACTCATCCTTACTTAGATTTGCATAGGTAGCGATTGCTTTACCTATTTAAGCTACGGTAAAAGCTATATTTTCTAGCACTACATTAGGTACATTTCCACTACCTAAAACCTGTGTAGCATCTAAAACTTCTATCCCTACCAATAACTCATTTTCCCCAATATTTAAAGCAATTTCGTCAGTTAACTGTAAAGTGCGGCACTGATGCTTACCTTCAACAAGTCTAATGTAGAGAGCATCAATTTCGGAATCATAACTAATCTTCATAAATTTTACCTCTTATTCTTCAGTCCGCGGAGGCGGACTTCGTTTGTGTAGAAGCGGTTTCAACCGCCGAGCTTCGTGTGTGTGCTGCTGCGCGGTTTCAACCGCCGAGCCCTAAACTAAACGACTAACAACTTCCCCCAAAAACTAAAGCTCTTTTCCGTTGTTGCGGGAAAAGAGCTTTAATTTATTATTAACCTGGCACCGAGCTATTTTACCGGGCAGTGACCCGCCGAGTATCTTCGCCATAGCAACGTTTAACAACCGAGTTCGGGATGGATCGGAGTGGTTCCATTACATCATAAGCACCAGGAAAGCTTTGAAAACTTTGAATCCTGTGTCTGCGTTAAATTTGATGCGTTGCATCTCTTTCGCTCGACTTCATTACATTACCAAACTCCCCTAAGTTTGTCAACCCCTTTTTAAAATATTTTTTCCCATTGAACTCACGTGGGTCTAGAAACCGGGTTTTTCACGAAAATACAAAGGTTGCAGCCCACAGATTCGGTAAAAACCCGGTTTCTGTGGTCAGAGCGCGTCAGCCCTATCGCAAATCCCAAAACCCAGCCTCCACACCCTACTCTCTGCGAATCTTCGCATCCTTCTCAAACCACGCCACAACCTGCTTAACAGTTAATTGCTCGATCGCCCCTTCAGATTCTGCCGCAATTTGCCTCAAAGGCCGCAAAGACGCCACCACCAAATTCGTAAAAAAGTTTTCAAAACTCGCATCAACTTGAATTGACTGCTGAATACTCTCATCATTCCTCACCCAATCCATCACCTGCTGGTTGCTCACCTCGGCCACCGCCAAACCCGTCTCCCCAGCAATTTGCTTCAAAACCCTCAAAGCATAAATAGCCAACCGCGCCGAAAACTTCTCCTTCGACGACAACAGCGCCATATCAACTTCCGCACACTCTTCCGGCTTTAAAAAATCAGATTCCATAGTTATTAGTTATTAGTTATTTGTTACTTGTTATTGGTTATTGGTTATTGGTTATTTGTTATTTGTTATTGGCAATCCGTAACATCCGCTACAAAATCCGCTGCCGAACCGACATCCGCTACATCCGCTACAAAATCCGCTGCCGAACTTCCTTCTTTGCAACAATCAAATAACCGCAACGGTGCTCCCCATCAATAATCCAATGAGTGCGCTCCACAGAACAATCAGGCAACACAGCCGCAAACATCTCCAACTCATTACCACAGACACTCGGAAAAGTTTCAGCCACATTAGAAATAGCACAATTGTGTTCCATAAACACAAATCGATCGCCCTGAGCACTAAAATCAGAATCGCGATCGTCCACAGGATAAAACTCCGCCATATAACCCTCAGCCCTCCGCAGCTCCACCAACCCGCTCACCCGCTCTTGAAGCGAACCAGAACCCACCAACCTGCGGTACTCCATCGCCTTCCGTTCCCACTGCTTTTGCAGGATAGAAATCACCTGCTCGCGGCCAACAGTCTCAGCCAAAGTATCCAAAAAAGAAACGGCAAAATCGCCATAACGATTAGGGAAGCGATCGCGCCCCAAACTGGTAAGCTCATAGATGTGTTGCGGCCGCCCCATCCCAGCCTGAACCGACTGATACTGAATCAGCCCCTCCGCCTCCAAATCCTTCAAATGACGGCGAATCGCCTGCGGGCTGATATCCAAAGACTCCGCCAACTCCAGAGCCGTCGCTTTATCCCCCTTGAGCAAAAACTGCAAGATGTCTTGTTTAGTGGAAGTCTGCTGAGTCTGCATCATCTTCACAAAAAAATATTTCTGAGACTTTGACAATATCACTATTGTTAATGTAGCTTAAAATATAGTAAAGCAACAAACCAGTTGTTTAACTCAACCGAGCAGTCCAGCAGAACTCGCTCAAGCCCAGACAGCGATTGACCCGTCTGCCATCTTTGAGAGCACTATCTAGAACACTGAACACGCAAAATCATGAGCTCTACAGTCACAACCCTAGTCAACCAGCCCTACAAATACGGTTTCGTCACCGACATCGAGTCAGACACCATCCCCCGCGGCTTGAGTGAAGATGTAGTGCGACTGATTTCATCGAAGAAAAACGAACCGGAATTCATGCTGGAATTCCGCCTCAAGGCATACCGCAAGTGGCTGACAATGACCGAGCCGACGTGGCCTCATGTCAACTATCCGGCGATCGACTACCAACAAATTATCTACTATTCCGCGCCAAAACAAAAGCCCAAAAAGCTCAACAGTTTGGACGAAGTTGACCCGACACTGCTGGAAACCTTCGAGAAACTGGGCATTCCCCTATCCGAACAAAAGCGCCTCGGAAATGTCGCCGTTGACGCCGTTTTCGACAGCGTTTCCATCGCCACAACATTTAGAGAAAAACTAGCCAAAGACGGTGTTATCTTCTGTTCCATATCAGAAGCAGTCAAAGATTATCCCGAATTAATAGAAAAATATCTCGGTAGCGTCGTCCCAGTCGGCGACAACTTTTTCGCAGCCCTCAACTCCGCCGTATTCAGCGACGGTTCCTTCGTGTACATTCCCAAAGGCGTCAAATGCCCGATGGAATTGTCCACCTATTTCCGCATCAACAACGGAGATTCCGGCCAGTTCGAGCGCACCCTAATTGTCGCAGAAGAAAACAGCTCTGTTTCTTACTTGGAAGGCTGCACCGCACCGATGTTTGACACCAACCAACTGCACGCCGCCGTCGTGGAATTGGTAACAATGGACAATGCCGACATCAAATACTCAACAGTGCAAAATTGGTACGCTGGCGACGCCAACGGCAAAGGCGGAATTTACAACTTTGTAACAAAGCGCGGCTTGTGTCAAGGAGTAAATTCCAAGATTTCTTGGACGCAAGTAGAAACAGGTTCCGCAATTACTTGGAAATATCCCAGTTGTGTGTTAGTCGGCGACAACTCCGTAGGCGAATTCTACTCAGTAGCCCTGACAAACAACAAACAGCAAGCCGATACTGGAACGAAAATGATCCACGTCGGCAAAAACACTCGCAGCACGATTATTTCTAAGGGAATTTCGGCGGGTAATTCTGCTAACAGCTATCGCGGCTTAGTGAAAATGGGGCCGAATGCTAAGGGCGCTCGGAACTATTCTCAGTGTGACTCGATGCTGATTGGCGATAACGCTCAAGCGAATACCTTCCCATATATTCAAGTGCAGAACCATACTGCTAAAGTGGAACACGAAGCTTCGACTTCCAAGATAGGGGAGGAGCAATTGTTCTTCTTTGCCCAGCGGGGAATTTCCGCAGAAAATGCGATTTCAATGATGATTAGCGGTTTCTGCAAAGATGTTTTCAATCAGTTACCGATGGAATTTGCTGCGGAAGCTGATAAACTATTGAGCTTGAAGTTGGAAGGAAGTGTCGGATAATTTCTGTGGGCGATAAACCCTTCCAGGCTGAGTCTATTGGTGACAAGTTCAGATGGGAAACACTAAATAATTTCGCTTTTATTCGAGTCTAGATCCCCCTAAATCCCCCTTAAGAAGGGGGACTTTGAGAACACTTCTTGTGTCCCCCCTTCCTTAATAAGGGGAGTAGGGGTTGACGCAAGAGAACACTCTTGTCCCCCCCTTAAGAAGGGGGGCTAGGGGGAATCGAAACTTCGATACAAACAAGAGAGACTATAGATTTTACCCTAAACTGTCAGCAATCGGCACAGCCTAGAAACGACAAAAAAAAGTGTAAACCCCATTGAGGCCAAGGAAAAAAATAGATGATTGTTGAAAATAGTCAAGTGGTTTTATCTATCCGCGATTTAACTGCGAATGTGGAAGATACCCAAATCCTAAAAGGTTTGAATCTGGAAATTAAATCGGGTGAAATCCACGCGATTATGGGCCCCAACGGTTCGGGTAAAAGCACTTTATCCAAAATATTAGCAGGGCATCCTGCTTATACGGTGACGGGTGGAGAAGTTACTTTCCTGGGACAGAATCTGCTGGAGTTAGCGCCGGAAGAACGTTCCTTAGCAGGAATTTTCCTGGCTTTCCAATATCCTTTGGAAATTCCGGGCGTTAGTAATGTCGATTTCTTGCGCGTGGCTTACAATGCTCATCGCAAACATCGCGGTTTGGAAGAGTTGGATGCTTTTGATTTCCAAGATTTAATCGAGGATAAGCTGGATGTTGTCAAGATGAATCCGACTTTCTTGAGCCGCAGCGTAAATGAAGGTTTTTCCGGCGGCGAGAAAAAGCGCAACGAGATTTTGCAAATGGCGCTGTTGGAACCGAAGTTAGCTATTTTGGATGAGACTGATTCTGGTTTGGATATCGATGCTCTCAAAATTGTCGCTGGTGGTGTGAATCAGTTGTCAACTGCTGAAAATTCGATGTTGGTGATTACTCACTATCAACGGTTGTTGAATTACATTATTCCTGATTTTATTCATGTCATGGAAGCGGGCAGAATTATCTTAACTGGCCCGAAAGAGTTGGCGCTGGAATTGGAAGAGCGCGGTTATGACTGGGTTGTGGAAGAGGAAGCAGCAGGAGTTGGCGCGCGATGATAAATACGCAGGTTGCTACTAGGGAAATGTTTTTGGCTGATTTGGTGAATCAGTGCGGTAAGTTGGAGGTTGCTAATAGCGAAAGTTCGGCTTACGGGTTGCAGGATTTGCGGGATGCGGCGACTGAATATGTGCTGGCTGCAAGTTTTCCGACGGTGAGGGATGAGGAATGGCGCTTTACTGATTTGTCGCCGGTTTTGCAAGTTCCTTTTCATGTACCGCAGAGCAATCAGTCAACGGTTAAGCTGGCTGATGTTATTATGCCTGTGAAGAATCGGGATGATTTACCGTTGAGATTGGTATTTGTTAACGGTTTTTATGCGCCGGATTTGTCAACGGTTGATTCTGGGGTTGTTCCGAATTTACAGATCGACTTTTATGCAGGTAATCTATCTAACGTACCGGAAAAATATCGATCGCGCATCACCGATGTTTTGAGCAAGCACAAACAGCAAACTGAAGTGTTTACAGCCTTGAATACTGCGGGTTTGGTGGATGCTGCGGTGGTGTTTGTACCTGCTAATATGTCGATCGACCTTCCGATTCATTTGCTGTTCGTGACTGCACCAGGTGCATCTCCGGCGATGTGTCAGCCGCACTGCTTAATTGTAGCTGAGGCTGGCAGCAAAGTCACTGTTGTTGAGGATTACACAACTGTTGGTAATGTCTCGGCTTTGACGAATGCTGTCACGGATGTTGTTGTCGCTGAAAACGCCACAGTGAACCATGTTCGGCTTCAGCGCGAAGGTTTGGATGTGGTTCATGTGGGCAAAAGTGCGATCGAGCAATCCCGCAATAGTCGCTATACTTGTCATGCTATCAGCTTGGGCGGCAAAATATCGCGGCACAATTTAGAAGTATTTCAGCGCGGCGAAGGCACCGAAACAACTTTAAATGGCTTAACTGTAGCCTTTGGCGAACAGTTAGCGGACACTCACAGTTTAATTGATTTCAATCACCCCCACGGCACAAGCCGGCAATTGCACAAGTGCATTGTCGGTAACAAAGCTCGTGCAGTATTTAACGGTAAAGTTTTTGTTCGTAAAGCCGCACAATTGACAGATGCCGGACAATTGAGCCGGAATTTGTTGCTGTCGCCGAGGGCGCGGGTAGATACCAAACCGCAGTTAGAAATTGTGGCGGATAACGTTAAATGTTCCCACGGTGCAACTGTCAGCCAGTTGGAAGATGATGAACTTTTCTACTTGCAAAGCCGCGGCTTAGATTTAGAAAGAAGTCGCTATTTGCTAATTGATGCTTTTGCGGCGGAAATGCTCAATCAATTGCCGATTGTTGGAGTGGCGAAAATGCTTTCTACCTGTGTGGCTGTCCAAGAATAACTGATTGGTTAGCACACAAATTAGGACACAGCATTGCTGTGTCCCTACCCATATGTCCAATCAACCATCAGAAAAAAGGTTCGTAGTGCGGACTTTAGTCCGCTTTCTGGATGCGGACTGAAGTCCGCACTACGAACCTTACTTGTTTCGGTCAATTGACCGGACATTATATGAAAGAATGAATTATCTTTTCAACACAACCGAAGTTTTGGATCTCACCGCATAAACGAACCGACAACACCATTCAAATCTTCAGCCAAAGGATTTCCCAATGCCTTAAATTTCCACTCGCCACCTTCTCGATAAACTTCTCCCATCAACATATTTATTTTGCCTTCATAGGAAGGGTCATTTGACAAGCGATAGCGAGCGATTTCTTTTCCGGCTGCATCTACAGCCCTTACGTAAGCGTTTTCTACCATGCCAAAATGCTGTTTTCTTGCTGGCCCATCGTAAATATTTACACCCAAGATAATTTTGTGATATTCTACTGGCAAAGAACTCAATTTTACAAAGATTTGTTCGTCGTCTCCGTCTCCAGCTCCCGTGAGATTGTCGCCGGAATGAACCACGGTTTTGTCCTTTGACTCCAAATGAGAGTAATAAATTACATCTTCTTTGTAGTTTTTTAATTTGCCATTTTCTCCCAGCAACAGAGCGTAGGAATCTAAGTCAAAATTTGCACCGCTGCTTCTACCGAAAAGACCTGTTTTAGCTTTCGCTACATCCCAGCCCAAAGCCATTGTCAATCGAGATAAGTCGAATTCGCTTTTGCTGAGTACGATCGATTGTCCTTTTGTCAAGTTGATAGCCATAGTTTGATTATTTTGTAAGGTTTGCTATTTCTAGGATAAGATATTTTCCAAACGCGCTGATTTTACCCAATGCGGATATTCTGCTGTCAACCAATCGTATAATTCCTCATCGGTAATATGTTCCGGGTCTTCTATACTGAAGAAATCGGCTTTATCTAGGTAGCGATCGCCCAATTCGTCAAGCTGTTCTAAAAAACTAAAATCGCTGGCCGCGCTTCTGGCCAACCACCCGCGAACCCCCTTACTTTTGACATCCTGCTGCGATTTGCCGATCGCCATAAACTGCTAAAATATCGGTTCATCTGTTTTTCTCTGATTAATCTGAGGTTCGAGAAACTAGAATTCAGGGGAATATTGGACGCATGGGCAGCCAGAAACCGGGTTTTTTGACCAAAATAGTTTGTTGTCACCACTTAAAACTGCAAAAAACCCGGTTTCTTGGTCTCGGAGTGCGATCGCGAACTAATCTAGTTTAGAGCGATCGACCTTCGATCAGGCGTACTTATCTACAAAGCTTTGCAAGCCTGAATTGTAACCTTGTCCGACAGCTTGGAACCTCCACTCGCCATCTTTCTTGTAAAGTCTGCCAAACTCCACCGCAGTCTCCCGAGAAAAATCCTCATCCAAGTCGTATTTCGTGACTTCTGTATTAGTAGAGGTGTCGTAAATCCTGATAAAAGCATTCCGCACTTGACCGAAATTTTGCCTTCTCGATTCTGCTTCGTGGATTGTCACCACAAACACTATTTCTTGCACCGCAGGATCTACCTGGGTTAAATCGACTGTAACTGTTTCATCATCGCCACTTCCTTCTCCGGTTCTGCTATCTCCTAGATGTTTTACAGAATTATCGGGCGACTCTTTGTTATTGTAGAAAACAAAGTATTTTTCACCGGGAATTTTACCAGCAGCGCCCAGCATAAACACGGAAGCATCTAAGTCAAATGCTCCTCCGGTGTCTGTAGCATTGATATCCCATCCTAAACCGATCCCGGCATTTTTCAGCCCCGGTGCTTCTTTAGAAAGATTGATTCTCCCGCCTTTATCCAAATTAATTGACATTTGCTCTCCTGTTCGCGACATCACTGATGTTACCGATCGCAATTATATCAATTATCAGAGGAGCTTGACAAATTGCTGCTGATACTCGTCCTCAGTCATGAGTTCTGTTGTGCTTTCCACCCTATCTAAAAACACGATGCCATCTAAATGGTCGTGTTCGTGCTGAAAAATCCGAGCTACAAAATCAGTTAATTCTTGTTTGTGAAGTTTGCCGTCTCTACAAGTGTATTCAATTTCGATCGCCCTGCTTCTCGGCACTAACCCCCGTATCCCCGGAATACTCAAACAGCCTTCCCAGTCTTTAACTTTTTCTGTCGATGCAGCGACAATCCGGGGATTGATCATCGCTGTCGGTTCCATGTGCGGCGCTTGGGGATACCGCAGGTTGGGACGGGATGCGACGATAAACAGCCGATCGCACATCGCAGCTTGAGGGGCGGCAATCCCGACTCCGTGCGCGTGTTGGACGGTAGCAATTAGGTTGTCGATTAGCTGTTGAATGCGATCGTCCTTCACGTTTTCGACAACTTGCGACGGTTGCCGCAGTACGGGATTTCCTAATTGTGAAATTTGCAATATTTCTGACATATTAATTGGTTATTTGTTTGTAGTGAGGACTTCAGTCCTCAGCAGAATTTCACATACAAAGAAGGACTGAAGTCCTTACTACGAACCTTACAAAGAAGGACTGAAGTCCTTACTACGAACCTTACAAAGAAGGACTGAAGTCCTTACTACGAACCTTACAAAGAAGGACTGAAGTCCTTACTACGAACCTTATCAAGAAGGACTGAAGTCCTTACTACGAACCTTATCAAGAAGGACTTAAGTCCTTACTACGAACCTTATCAATAAGGACTTAAGTCCTTACTACGAACCTTATCAAGAAGGACTGAAGTCCTTACTACGAACCTTATCAAAGAAGGACTTAAGTCCTTACTACGAACCTTATCAAAGAAGGACTTAAGTCCTTACTACGAACCTTATAAAGAAGGACTTAAGTCCTTACTTGGAACGGTTGGTTAATTTAACTGTTGACTGTCAACAATTTACTGAACTTTTTGAACAGGTAAACTCCCCGGCTTAACACTCAAATTAACTATTTGCCCGTTGCGGTTAATTTCCATTTGCAAATTGCCGCCAACTTTGGCATTTTGCACGAACTCCTGAACAGCTTCCGACTGAATAATCGGCTGATTGTTAATCTTTTGAATCACATCTCCAGCCCGCAAACCTGCGGCGGCTGCGGGAGAGTTAGGAACCACACTCACAATCGCCACACCCCGATCGACTGCAACTCGCAGATTGCTGTTAGCATTGCTGTTAATTTGCTGCTTCACCTCTGGAGTCAGTGTCGCCATTTCAATGCCTAAATAAGCGTGTTCGACTTTCCCCGTCGAAATCAGTTCCTTCGCCACCTCTTGCGCCGCCTGAATCGGAATCGCAAACCCCAATCCTTGAGCACCTTGAATAATCGCCGTATTCATCCCGATAACTTCCCCCGAAGCATTCAGCAGCGGCCCGCCGGAATTCCCCGGATTGATTGCAGCGTCTGTTTGAATAAAACCAATGCGCTTGTCGGGTACGCCCACCTCGGTACTCGATCGCCCTGTAGCGCTAATTATCCCCGCTGTCACCGAATTGTCCAAACCCAAAGGATTGCCGATCGCGATCGCCCATTCCCCAGACAGCAGTTTATCAGAATTGCCGATCGTCACCACAGGCACATCATTCGCCTCAATCTTCACCACAGCAACATCCGTCACCTTATCCGCCCCCAACACCCGCCCCTGATAGCTGCGGCCGTCCTTGAGGGTGACATTTACTGTATCTGCGCCCTCCACAACGTGAGCGTTAGTGAGAATCACGCCGTCAGTCCCGATCGCAAAACCAGAACCAGTACCCCGTTCGATTCCGCCCCGCCCGCCCGAATTTGGTTGTCCGCCAAAAAAATCCTCCGGCGAAATCCCTCTATTTCCTGGTTTCACCTTGCGCGAAGCATCGATCCGCACCACAGCCGGGCCCACTTTGGCCACCGCAGCCACAATAAAATTCACATTAGCCGAATCCCCCGACAAGGGAACAGACGGCAAGACTTTGCTAGCTTGAGGCTTCGTACTAGCAGGCACTTGCAATCTCGGTTGCAGGGTTGTTTGTCCCGCATCCCCCGAATTTGCACGCAATTGAGAAACCGACAGCCGATCGCCCAACATGGCGGCTGCGGCTCCCGTTACCAGCAGCAATATGTAAATTGCCGGTTGCTTCCAAAATTTGCCAGTAGAACTCTTCATCGCTACGTTTTAAGGCTTTCGGGCCAAATTTAAATACTTGCCTAGCAGCTCTTTGATACCTGCTATATCCACAGAGCCACAAACAAAATTTTTGGGCGATCGGTAGACTTTTATAAACTGTAACATTCGGCTTCTCATTTTGGATTTTCGATTGAGAGCTGTCACAGGTCAACTGTCAGCTAAGAGGGCAGGCCCGCACCATCCACTGCCCCTACAACGAACTGTCAACTGTCAACTGTCAACTGTCAACTGTCAACTGTCGGTCTAGCTTCCCAACCACCAACTCGACTAAACTGAAATGTCTGGACTAGAGAATCTCTTGAATGCCGATCGGCAGAGGAAAGCAGTGGACATTACGCTCGAAAGTCTGTGGAATCAGATACTTGAACGTCTCCAGGTACAACTTAGCAGACCTAGCTTTGAGACGTGGATCAAAACTGCCACGGCCGAACAACTCGAAAATAACTGTTTGATCGTCAGCACCCCCAACCCCTTTGCTCGCAATTGGTTGCAAAAATACTACGTCAAAACCATCGCCGACGCAGTTGAAGAAATTCTCGGCTATCCCGTAGAAATCTACTTGACAATTGCCGGTGGTACCGAAACAGGTGGCAGCAACGACTCCGCCATGATTTGGCCATCCCCGATCGCCGATAGCCCCGAAAGCCACTCGCTACACCCCCCTAAACCTGCCCATTTAAACCCCAAATACGTATTTTCCCGCTTTGTCGTCGGTTCCAACAACCGCATGGCCCATGCAGCAGCCCTCGCAGTAGCCGAGTCTCCGGGCCGAGAATTCAATCCCCTATTTTTGTGCGGCGGCGTTGGTTTGGGCAAAACTCATCTAATGCAGGCGATCGGTCATTATCGCTTAGAAATCGACCCCAGCGCCAAAGTTTTTTACGTTTCAACTGAAAAATTCACCAACGATTTAATCGCAGCCATTCGCAAAGATAGTATGCAAACTTTCCGCGATCACTATCGCGCAGCCGATGTTTTATTAATAGATGACATCCAATTTATAGAAGGCAAAGAATACACCCAAGAAGAGTTTTTCCACACTTTTAATACATTGCACGAAGCCGGGAATCAAGTGGTTTTAGCTTCCGATCGCCCGCCGCAGCAGATTCCCCGCCTGCAAGAGCGCTTGTGTTCCAGATTTTCGATGGGATTAATTGCCGATATTCAATTGCCAGACTTGGAAACACGCATGGCAATTTTGCAGAAAAAAGCCGAATATGAAAACATGAGGCTGCCGCGAGATGTCATAGAATACATTGCTTCTAGTTACACTTCCAACGTTCGGGAATTAGAAGGTGCTTTAATTCGAGCCGTAGCATATCTTTCTATTACCGGTTTGCCGATGACTGTGGAGAATATCACTCCGATTTTGAACCCGCAAACTGAAACCGTAGAGGCGACACCCGATGCAGTCATTGCAGTTGTGGCTGAGGTGTTTGATGTTTCTGTGGAAGACTTGAAAGGTGTTTCCCGCAGGCGAGAAATTAGCTTTGCCCGTCAAATCGGGATGTATTTAATTCGGCAGCATACCGATTTGAGTTTGCCGAAGGTTGGCGAAGTTTTCGGCGGCAAGGATCACACGACTGTGCTTTACAGTTGCGACAAAATTGCTCAGTTGCGGAATACCGATCCGACTTTAGCCCAAACTTTGCGTCAATTGAGCGATCGAATTAACGCTGTCAGCCGCAAAACTTGAGAAGAAAGAAGAAATAAGGCTTGACACAGATTCGGACGGGTGCATCTCAATGAGTGCAAATATACTCGTAGGGGCGAAGCACCTGACGGCAGTAAATCTCTCATTCTCACTAATAAATTGTGTGCCGGAATGCTTCGCCCTTCCAAAATATAGATGCACCCAAGGCTATTCTATTATTACAATTTTACAGCCTGTGGTAAAGACGCTAACCAATCTTCCCAGAACTTCGCTGCTTGAACTGATAAATGTCCAGCATAACGAATCGTATCCTCTCGAAGTTTAGCGACTGTGAGATCGGGCGTTGCTCCAATTTCACACGCATGACCAATGAACCACCGTTCTAGTCCTTGAGCTGTGACTTCTGGATGAAACTGCAACGCCAATCCTCCTTTTTTCCATGAAAAAGCTTGGTTTTGATAGATCGCGCTAGCCGCTAAATGAGTGCTATCAGCAGGCAAATCGAAGGTATCTCCATGCCAGTGGAGAACGGCTGTTTTATCCCCTGCTAAGTAAGCGAGTGGTGTTTGCTGACCTGCTAGACTCAAGTTTAGAGGAGACCATCCAATCTCTTTTTGCGCTCCAGGATAAACCTTCGCTCCTAAAGCACGAGCCATCAACTGTGCTCCTAAGCAAATTCCTAGCGTAGGCAAATCGTTAGCCAGACGATATTCTAATAGACGTAACTCATCAATTAGAAACGGATAATCCTGCTCATCGTAAGCTCCAATTGGGCCTCCCAGAATTATCAGCAGACTTGTGTTGCGATCGATCTGAGTCAAATCATCCAATCCAGCTTCTAAATATCTGACTGTGTAGTTTTGCTGATTCAATACTTCAGCTAAACTTCCCAGATCCTCAAAGGCAATATGTCTAATGACAGTGGCGTGTTTCAAAGTAGTCATCCTTAAATCAATTCGTAATCTGCGAAAACTTGCTCAATTGTACGATCGTCCAACACTCCAGCGGCGGCAAACATTTTTAAGGTTGGATTGGCAGCTTGTCGAACAAATTTAGCAATTTGGCTGGGTACGTAAACCTCTTCTAGAATTCCTTCCGAATCCTTTGCATTAAAGCCTAAGCACCTCAGAATACTGTATTCGAGTTGGCGATCGGGAGCCAGAAATGCCCAGATAAGTTGTGGTAGCAATTTTCCCATTTCCTCTTGCTCATAGGATGCAAGGCTTTGCCAAAGGATGGGGAACAAGCCACGAAAATAAACGCTGTGCAACGCTTCGTCAGCCGCATGATCGCCGATAACCGCACGGACAATGGGAGCAACTTGAGGATCGTGGGGAACATAGTTAAGAACCTTTGTCACCAGAGTTTCTGAGATTGTGACAAAAAACAGTTGAATGAGATGGGGCGACAGCCGAGTTTGATGTTCAGCAATAATTTTCTCGATGATGCGATCGAAGTGTGGACGACCAATAACCGATCGATCGAGTCCGAATGCCTCCTCCACCTGAGTTGAAAATAATTCAACAAAGAGAGCGTGTCCTCCTTCATCGCAATAAATTCGCAGAGCATCATTGCGCTGAAGCGTGCTTAAAAAAATGGGTGCATTTCCTTGAGCCAGACTGCTGCAAACAGGATTGACATGACTCAATTCCAACAAAGTTGTGAATTGTAAATGGGCAAGGAGTCGATAAGCTAGAACCGTTACCCGATGAGTTGAATCTGACGCAATGGCAGGATGATCGGCTAACGGGACGAGATCGGGAGAAAAGGGTAAACCTTCAATGTTACCTTCCCGAAGAGGTTTGTTCCGTATCCAACTTGATTCATTCCATCGGCCCAAAGGGCTTTTGTAGTTTTCCTGAAAGATAGATGCACCTAGCTTGTTCACTGTCATCATGAAAAAGTTCCTTGACATTAAGGGAAACAACGTTACAGACAATCAATGTTTACAATTCCTAATCAACTCCGTTTCATTAGTAACAAACATTTACTACTATATATGATGTGGCGTCATTGGAGCTAACTAATGCTCCAATTAAAGATATTTTGAGTGTACCATTGCTGGAATATTTCGTCTTGTATGATTTCTAACGAAAAAGGATACTAAAAATCTAGCGATACCAATCCTAGTATCAACACAACGCCCAAATATATGGTGCTTTGTATGGGCAAACCCTCTAGTGGTTACTATCCATAGGATGCTTACCCTTAGTCCTAAAAGTTTCGTTGAAAGTTCGAGATTTATTAAGTAGTCCGAACTGTACTTTTGCCCTTTGTGGCAAATTGGTACACAAAAAATATCCAAGATTGGCTCATTACATAAGTCCATTACTTAGGTATGATGGCATCCATTGCACAAATTTTTCTTATGAGTTTGATAGATACGCCCTATTTAGTTTCAATTCAAGTGGGTTTGCCTAGAAACCTAGGGACAGAAAGTGCTCTTAATCCAATGGATCGTCCTTGGTTTACTGGATTTTTTAAAGAGCCGATCGATCGCTCTGTATGGCTAGGGAAAACGAATTTAGATGGTGATGGACAAGCAGATTTACTCCATCATGGCGGATCTGAAAAAGCCGTACTTGCCTACGCGACTGAACATTATCGCGAATGGCAACGGCAATTAATGCTTCCAGAGTTAGGCTATGGAGCATTTGGAGAAAACTTCACAATCGTTGGACAAACAGAGTCGTCAGTCTGCATTGGTGATACCTATGAAATTGGTGATGCTTTAGTTCAAGTTTCTCAACCCCGTCAGCCATGCTGGAAATTGTCGCGACGATGGCGTATTAAAGACCTCGCGTTGCAGGTGCAAAAAAACGGTCGGACAGGCTGGTATTTTCGGGTTTTACAAGAAGGATATGTAGCACCAAACCAAGTTGTCACTTTAGTCGATCGCCCTTATCCACAATGGACGATCGCCCGTGCTAATGAAATCATGCATCAACAGCTCAAAGATCGCGAACTGGCCGCCTCCCTAGCTATATGTCCACTGCTGGCTCCCAACTGGCAACACACCTTAGCAAATCGAGCCAATCGAGGCATCAATCCCGATTCTAAACCTCGGTTGATTGGTGAAAATGAATAGGTGAATTTAGAGGATTAAACCATATGGTAGTAATAAATATGTAGTGAATTTTAATTACTGTAATTGAATTCATAGGATATTTTTATAACTCACACAATCAATTTTTGTGACTTTAATATTTTTTTGCGCGCTCGAATGTAGATTTAGTTACACTTAGGCTATCATAAGTGACTATTACTTCCATCCTTGATATCTACCAACACTTATGGAATTCTCTACCTCCTGTATATCGACAATGTGCTGTTTGCTATACGGATTTTTGGGGCGCATATGCTTGTATTTTTCCAAGCAAACGCCATCAGCCAGTTGGTAAAGACAGTGGAAAAACTAATCACATTTAAAGATTTAATAATACTTTGCGCCAACGTGTTTCTCGTTTAGTAAGAAAGACTCTTTCATTTTCTAAAAATTTAGAGAACCATATTAGTGATATTTGGTATTTCATCCATCATTACAACTATATTTTGAGCTAATAAAATCTAATCACTACATATTTATTACTACCAATCTCTGGTTATCACTAATAAATTATCTGTCGGAATGCTTCGCCCTTAAAAAATACCAGATGCACCCGATCATTATCAAGAACTGGCTCTCCGATCAGTTCCACAATAAAGCTGATTAAACTCATATGGAGGCGCGAATTATTAATTTCCTCCGTCCAGGGAACTCTGTGCTAGATTAATTGGTCTAATGTCACGATCTAATTAGTGGCTATTTTTATGTACCAATATGCTGCATATCGATTTAGATAAAACCTCTAAACATCTTCCGTATTACCTACAAATATTGGAGCAGATTCGCAATGCGATCGCCTCTGGTACACTAACTGCTAATACACCGCTACCTCCCAGTCGTCAATTGGCGATCGAATTGGGAATTGCTCGTCGAACAGTTGTTCTAGCGTATGAAGAACTGTGTGCACAAGGGTACTGCACAGGCAAAGTAGGACATGGTACTGTCGTTACTCAAATTCCAGTCTTACAACCAGAAGACAAGATTCGCAACACACAGGGATTCCCCAAGTGGCTATTAACTGAAGCCTCCTATACCTTTCAAGCAGACGATCGGGATACAGACAAAATCTGCTTCACACCAAGCCTTGCTCAAGTCGATCGCCTACCACTCAAGACTATGCAGCAAACATTGAATCAGATGATTCGCCAAGCTATTCCTGAATTGAGTCATTACAAGAAAGATAATGGAGATTTAGAACTCATTCAGGCACTCTGTCAACAGGTTCTACCAACGCGAGGTATTCAAGCTGAACCGAATCAAGTTTTAATTACTCATGGATCGCAGCATTCCTCTTCTCTCTTGAGTATCTTGGTTGCGCCTTATGGTGGCAGCATTAGCTATGGGACTCCCGGTTATCTAACTATTCCTCAAAATTTCATCACGCGAGGTATGAAAGGAATTGCTTGTCCCGTAGATTCGGAAGGAGTTCGCTTAACTGAGGATGCCTATTCTGCTCGAATCCACTACGTGATGCCCGAACATCATTTTCCTCAAGGTGTAACTCTGTCGCCCAGTCGTCGATCGGCTTTGTTGCAACTAGCTGAAGTACAGGATGCCCTGATCGTTGAAGATGATTACGATAGTGAGTTTTATTACGATCGGCATCCATTACCTGCATTAAAAGCTGGAGATTTGGGAGGACGAGTCGTTTACATGGGCACTTTTTCCAAGCTATTGTTTAATAGTTTACGACTAGGGTATATTGTGGCTCATCCAGAAATTATTCGGCGCCTAGTTGATATTCGGTGGCAGTTGGATGGTGGGACGAGTTTAGTCTTGCAACGTTGGGTCGCGAAACTGTTAGAATCTGGAGCAGTGGAACGTCACCTGCGACGGATGCGAATTCATTATCGTCAGAAACGAGACTCTATCGCTACGTATTTACGAGAGTTGTTTCCAGAGTGGAGTTGGCAACTCCCTGGTGGTGGTATGCAGTTTTGGATTAAGCTTCCACCTAATCAGCCCGCAGACGAGATTGTGGATCTCGCAGCAGAACGAGGAGTGGGTTTGTGCTCAGGGGCAGCTTATTTTGAGCCTGATACAAAAGAGGCAAATTGTTATTTGGTGCTTGGATATGGCGCAGTTACAGAATCTGAAATTCATCAAGCATTCAATATACTTAAAGGTTTGAGGCATTGATGGTAAACAATGATGTCCTCACTAGAATTAGCTGGATGCTTAAGTAGGGAGGCGACTTTTTTGTTAAACAGATTCTATGATATCGAGGTTTGGCGACTGTAATATCAGGCGTTGCTTCAATTTCAAATATATCTCGGCTGAATAAGCTGTTTCGCATCTAAATTGTATTTTTCGGGCGGGCTTTCTGGCCCACCCCACAGAACTTTTTTTAAACTTGACTATACAATTTAAATGCACTTCAGCTTGTCTTGCTCGAATGTAACGATCGCCAATTGTAGGGAAACGCTACACCGTCGTCTCCTGACTGTGGGTAATCTCAAATCCGGTGGCATCGGATTTGAGATTAGCTGTGGAAAAACCTGTGGACAAATCACCGTAAGTTTGTGGAAAATATCACGGATGCTTTTAACCTGGACATTCTTCGATATCATCGACACCCTAAACATCCTCAACTCTCTGGCTGAAAAAAGTTTTTGAGGATCGAGGGGCGGGCGATCGACTTTTTCCAGCTTTTCCACAAGTTTTCCACAGGCAAAAAGCAACTACAAGCCTTTTCAGACAAGCATTTAATTTTGTTTTCCACAGTTTGCACAGAGCGAACCCCAGAAAAATAATTCAACAAATTAAAAATGAATCTGGTGCTGTGTGTACACCTACACACAGAAAAACCGAGCCACCTACTTTCTGTGATACGATTTGTTTCTATCTCAAATCCGGTTAATTAACCTTCATCTCATGAAATTGGTTTGCACCCAAAGTGACCTCAACGCCAACCTCTCGTTGGTAAGTCGGGCCGTTCCCTCCCGCCCGACACATCCCGTACTAGCCAACGTGCTCTTAGTAGCGGATGAGGAAAATCAGCGGGTTAGCTTAACAGCTTTCGATCTCAGTTTGGGTATTCGCACCAGCTTTGCAGCAGAAGTGACTGGTGGCGGTAGTTTTACCATACCCGCGAAATTGCTCAACGATATAGTTTCCAGACTCCCAAATGGAGAGATTACTTTAGAAGACGAAGCCGGAGATACCGTCGCTTGTCTCACTTGCAGCTCTGGCAGCTATCAAGTCAGAGGCATGGGCCCCGAAGAATTCCCAGAATTGCCGGCAATCGAAGCAGGAACAGTCCTGAAATTGCCACCCGAAGCCCTGATAGAAGGACTCAAAGGAACTTTATTTGCTACTAGCCCCGACGAAGCAAAACAGGTACTGGCAGGCGTGCATTTAAAGGTACTGAAAGATTGCCTAGAATTTGCAGCTACAGACGGCCACAGATTGGCAGTAGTTCAAACTGCCAACGAAAAAGCAGAAGGTGAAGAAACCGAAGAAGAATTTGAGGTGACTGTACCCGCTAAAGCATTGCGGGAAGTAGAAAGAATGCTGGTGATGCGACAGTGGACTGAACCAGTCACCCTACATTTTGAACACGGTCAAGTAGTGTTTGAATGGGCCGAGCAGCGCCTGACAACCCGCACCTTGGAAGGGCAATATCCCGCCTACCGACAGTTGATTCCGCCCTCTTTTGAGCGGCAAATTACTCTTGAGCGGCGATCGCTCTTAGCAGCAGTCGAAAGAATTGCAGTGTTTGCCGACCAAAAAAATAATATCCTCAAATGTAGCATCGACGAGGAAAATCAGGAAATCACTTTGTCAGTAGACGCCAAAGATGTCGGCTGCGGTAAAGAGTCAATGGCGGCACAGATTTCGGGAGAAAGCATAGATATTGCTTTCAACGTGAAATACTTAGTTGACATTTTGAAAACGGCTCAATCTCCCGAAATTCAACTGCAATTAAATGGTGCTCTTGCCCCTGTAATTTTTCAGCCTTTGGGCGGAGTCAATGCCACATTCTTAGTAATGCCTGTTCAGCTTCGACCTTAATTGCTCGAAGAAGGTACGTTGTTGCGCTTCAGCGCTCTATATGAAAGAGCGCTGAAGCGCAACAACATACCATTTATTCTTTTTAGGTACGTAGTTGCGCTTCAGCGCTCTTTCCGGTATCACAAGAGCGCTGAAGCGCAACAACGTACCTTATTTAAATTAATGGCAACAAGATCTCAAATTCCGTACCAGTACCGGGCGTTGAATGCAAATTCAACTTACCTTTATGCTTCTCCGTAACAATTTGATGAGTAATTGCCAACCCCAAACCAGTACCTTTCCCCGCTGGTTTAGTAGTGAAAAATGTCTCAAAAATCCGCCGCTGAATTTCGGGCGCAATTCCCGGCCCGTTATCGGCAATTCTGATCGCTATCCAAGCATTATTGGGATTTTTTCCCGCTGCTTCTGGGCTGAAGTCTCCATTTGGGCTGGCGGACGATAGCAATTTTGCATTTTGTCGTAGCTTGCGGGGCCCGACGCCATCGCCCAAAACATAATTTTGGATTAATTCTGAACTTACGCAGTCTCCGTCAGCACTGTTTATTACCTCAGTTTGAATAGTAATCGCAGGCACAAAACCTTTTGTTCCTTTTAGATCTTCCAAGGCGTCCATCGCATTGCTGACAATATTCATAAATACCTGGCTCAACTGACCAGAATAACACTTCACCAAAGGTAAATTTCCATAGGTTTTAACTACCTTAAAACCGTATTTGAGACGGTTTTTCATAATTAGTAGCGTACTGTCAATACACTCGTGGATATTAGATTCTTTCAAGTGGGTTTCGTCCATGTGAGAGAAGGTGTGCAGGCTGGTGACAAGTTCCGTCAGTCTCTCGGATGAAACCTTCATACTTTTGAGTATTTCCGCCCAATCTTCTTGTAAAAAATCAAATTCTATGTCTTCTTTGAGTTCGTCAATTTGTGCGCTAGGGCCGACAATTTGTTCGTAAGCAGTCAGCAATTGCAAGATGTCTTTTGAGTAGTTTGATAAAAAACCGAGATTTCCGCTGATGCAGGTGACGGGGTTTCTAATTTCGTGGGCAACTCCAGCAACCATCTGCCCCAAACTGGCTAGTTTTTCGGTTTGAATTAGTTGAGATTGAGTTTGCTGTCTCAGTAATTTTGTTGCTAGTTCGTGAATATTAGATTGGGCTACTAGCAGTTCGTGTACGTCTACCAAACTATAATTTTGAGGCGACACTTGAACGACAATTGGTTCATAAAGCAGTTCTTTAGATCGCAGCAGCGACTTCCGGGCTGCATCCACGATTAAAGTATTGCTGGGGAAAATTAAAGTCTCAGTTTGGGCAAAGCGGTACAAAGCCCTCACAGGTCGCTTTAAAAATAATTCTCGCCCAAAAGGACGGCTGAGAAATTCTAAAAATCTCCGCCGGGAAATCATCCCCGCAAATTCACCTCGATCGGTTAAAATGACTCCCGGTAATAGCGGATTAGCTTCTAACATCTGGGAAATTTGTATTCCCAAATCCGTAGCTTCTACGTTAAAAGCGTAAAGCGACAATTCCACGAGAGTAGAGTCTAAAGAAAGTTCTCCTAAGTCAGCCTGGGAGAGGGGTGGGGCTGGTCTTTCTATGCACGAGGTATTTAACATAAATTCATCAGTACGCTTTTTTGGGGTTCTATTTGCCAACAGATATTTAGCCAGCAAAGCTCAGTCGATGAGTAGCTGAGTGCTTTCGCCGACATTCTTCTGGCAAACGGAATTTTCAATTACATAAAAAACTTAGGGTGGCAAATGAGATTTTACCACTTTAAGTATTAGGCAAGTTCGAGTATGACCGAGATAGATGCGCCCTGGCAATTATGCCTGACTTTATTTTATATTGACTTTAGGAATATTGACGCTTGGTCGGAGTATTTAACTATTAATTAACCTTGGGTTGAAATCTTAACCTGTTGTTAACAGTAACCCGCTCTAGCAATCCTCGCATCATTTAAAGCTCCCGGTTGCCCGCATAGATAGGGTGCATCTCACTTTGGCGAAGGTGTCAAAAAAGAGTTAAAATGAAAAAGCTAGTAAAATCCTCAAATAAAGATGAGGCAAATAAAATGACACCATCAGACCAACAAAAGCTAAAAAGCCA
>NZ_JAHREU010000049.1:0-60599 GCF_020883145.1 Microcoleus sp. CAWBG27 | reverse complement strand
GACACCTAATTATCAAGAATTAGCCAAAGCCATAGAGTTGGGGTTCAGTCAAGTTACATCATCAAATATTTTTAACTGGTTTACGCACTGCTGTTATTGTACCTCATCTTTCTGAGAAAGGCTATAAATGATGTTGAAAATCTCTTTAAATAGACGAGTTTCAGAGTGCCTCGGGCGCGACTCAACTACCCGCACCGACCTAATCCGCCACTTTCGCCACCACCTTCAGCAGCAGCTAGAGGGTGAAACGTTCAAACAGGGGTAGAAGCAGCAAATAGATTGCTCGATCATCGCATAGCGAGTTCGCGCGCCGCATCCAAGCTAAACTGATATTCACCCAAATTTTTGATAATTATCGGACAAGAAAGCGCAATATGATATCAGGGGAAATCAAAAGCCAAATCGATAAAATCTGGGATGCTTTCTGGTCGGGCGGTATCTCCAATCCCCTCGAAGTCATTGAACAGATTACTTATCTGCTGTTTCTGCGTCGTCTGGATGACCTGCATACTCTGGAAGAAAACAAAGCTAACCGGCTCAAGCGCCCACTGGAACGCCGGATTTTCCCAGAAGGGGAAGATATCAAAAAACGCTCCTATGAGGATTTGCGTTGGTCGAGGTTCAAGAATTTTGCACCGAAGGAGATGTTTGAGGTCGTTAACGATCATGTTTTCCCTTTCCTGCGGACTTTGGGGGGAGATGATTCGACTTACGCGCACCACATGAAGGATGCCCGTTTCACAATTCCGACACCGGCGCTGCTGTCTAAGGTGGTGGATTTGCTGGATGGTGTACCGATGGAAGACAGGGACACTAAAGGCGACCTTTACGAATATATGTTGGGCAAGATTGCCTCGGCTGGACAGAACGGACAGTTTCGCACGCCGCGCCACGTTATTGGGTTGATGGTGGAACTGACTGCACCCACTCCGGGGGATGTGATTTGCGATCCGGCTAGTGGGACTTGCGGCTTTCTGGTGGCTGCAAATGAATACTTAAGAGCGCATTACCCGGAAATTCTGCGCGATACCAAGATGAAGCAACATTTTCACCATCAGATGTTTCACGGGTTTGATTTTGATAATACGATGCTGCGGATTGGCAGTATGAATATGCTTTTGCATGGGGTAGAAAACCCGGATGTGCGCTATCAGGATTCGCTGGCACAGGAACATTCTGGTGATGAGGAATCTTATACATTAGTATTGGCTAATCCGCCTTTTGCTGGTTCGTTGGACTATGAGAACACGGCTAAAGATTTGCAGGCGATCGTCAAGACTAAGAAGACTGAATTACTATTTTTGGCTTTGTTTTTAAGATTGCTGAAACCGGGGGGACGGGCGGCGGTAATTGTGCCGGATGGGGTGCTTTTTGGATCTTCTAAGGCACATAAGGAATTGCGCCGCTTGTTGATTGAGGAGCAGAAGCTTGATGCTGTGATTTCTCTGCCCGGTGGTGTTTTTAAGCCCTATGCGGGTGTTTCTACTGCAATTTTACTATTTACTAAAACTGACTCAGGTGGAACTGATTTTGTTTGGTTCTACAATTTGAATGCTGATGGCTGGAGTTTGGACGATAAAAGAACGCCTTTGCTGGCTGAGGATAAATTAGGTGCTGTTCCGACTGCGGAGTTAACAGCAGAGGAACATAATAAAAATAATCTGCCGGATGTGTTGAGTCGTTGGCGACTGCGGAATACTGAGGAACGGGAGCGAGTCCGCACGGCTCAGAGTTTTTGTGTGCCGAAGGCTGATATTGCGGCTCAGGGGTATGACCTTAGCCTGAATCGTTATAAGGAAGTGGTGCATGAAGAGGTGGAGTATCGTGCACCTAAAGATATTCTTGCTGATTTGGCGAAGTTAGAGGTGGAGATTCAGCAGGGGATGGAGAAATTGGAGGAAATATTAGGATGAGACATAAATTTCCCCCTTTATGGCCAACTCGTTCATTCAAAGAAGTGGCTGAGGTTATTACAGGTACAACCCCATTAACAAGTCATCCTGAGTATTATGGAGGCTCCATCCCATTTATAGGCCCAGCAGAATTAGGTGGAGTGGAGTTAATTACTCAAAGCCCTAAAAGCCTTTCGGATGATGGAGTAAAGCAAGCAAGGCTTTTACCTGCTGAAGCTGTTTTAGTTTGCTGTATTGGTGCAACGATCGGAAAAGTTGGCTTTTCTGGAACAGAATTAGCAACTAATCAACAGATTAATGCTTTGGTGTGCAACAAAAATATTGTTTTTCCTCGCTATGTTTTTCATTACTGTCAGACGCTGACATCACTAATTAGACATTTAGGAGCTTCGACAACTTTACCTCTTCTAACTAAGGGACGTTTTCAAGAAATGGAAATTCCCGTTCCGATATTAGAAGAGCAGAGGCGGATTGCGGAGATACTCGATCGCGCCCAATCTCTCATATCTAAACGTCGGGAGGCGATCGCAGAACTCGACACCCTCTCAGAAGCCATCTTTATAGAAATGTTCGGCGATCCAGTTACTAATCCGAAAGGCTTAAGTATTAAGCCATTGGGAGATTATTTACTGTTTATAACAAGTGGAGGTCGAGGCTGGGCAAAATTTTATGCTCCAAGTGGTAGCCGATTCTTACGCTCTTTGGATGTAAAGATGAACTGTATAAGTAACGATGACATCACTTTTGTATCTCCCCCGAACAACGCTGAAGCACGTAGAACACAAGTAAAAAATGGAGATGTTTTGCTCACCATAACGGGTTCCCGTATCGGTCGAGCGGCTCCTGTTCCAAATGAGCTTCAGGGTGCTTATATCAGTCAGCATGTAGCTATTCTTCGTTTAGATCCTAAAAGCATATCCCCCTTATTCTTGTCTTTTTTCTTAAGTTTTAAGACTGGGGGTCAACGTCAAATCGCAAAAGTCCAATATGGTCAAACAAAGCCCGGTTTAAAATTTGAGCAGATTAAAAATTTCCAAGTTCCTATCCCCTCAATTGATCTCCAACAAGAATTTGTCCACCGCGTCGAAGTCGTAGAAAAACTCAAAGCAGCACACCGCGCCTCACTGTCAGAACTCGATGCCCTTTTTGCTTCCCTCCAACATCGAGCATTTAGAGGAGAATTATGACATGAACGCCATGCTAACGGAATTTACCCTCGCTAACTTCAAAAGTTACAGTACAAGCCGATTACCCCTTGGATCGCTGACTGTACTAATAGGTGCAAACGCCGCAGGCAAAAGTAACGCCCTTGAAGGTTTGCGCTTTCTGTCATGGCTGGCCCAAGGTCAAAAACTCTCCAGTATTCAATATGCCGTCAATAGTGCAGACCGTGTTGTGCGCGGTCGAGTAAATGACTTGTGCCATCGGGGAGAGTCAAATTTTACCATCGGTTGCCGTTTGGACTCAACAGAATGGAACCAACTCGATATCACCCTAAATGTGCGTGACGGAGAACTGCACATCAGTAATGAGCGAATCGTTGACTCAACAAGTCAAGTCCCGCTATATCAGCTAGATCAGCCTTCTCAAGGAGTAGGGACTGATGTTCGTGTGGCCTATAACAACTTTACAAAAGGGAAGAACAAGCCACGAATAACGTGCAGCGATCAAATGGCTATATTCGTGCAATTAGACACCCCTGCCCATTTTGATCCAAAGTACCCCAAATCCCAAAAAAGCATTCCTGAAACCGTCCGCGAATATCAAAAAGTCTTACAAAATATCCTATTTTTAGATCCCGTCCCCGCCAGAATGCGCGAGTATAGCTTCAAATCTGATAAGCGATTGCAAGAAGATGGTACTAATCTTTCTAGCGTTTTGTTTCGTTTGTGGGAGAATCAAGCCGAAAATCAACAGGCAATTCTCAACTTTATCCAGAGTCTACCAGAGCAAGCTATAGATGGGCTAGATTTCATTTTCGGCCCGCGGGATGAAGTGATGGTGCGGCTAGCCGAAACCTTTGGCAATACCCGTCGTTATTGTGAGGCGGCATTATTATCCGATGGCACTTTGCGAGTTTTGGCGATCGCAGCAGCTATGCTATCAGCTATCGAAGGCAGTTTAGTCGTCATCGAGGAAATCGACAACGGCGTTCATCCCAATCGCGCCAAGCATTTACTCGCCAGCATCCGAGATATTGCCGAGAGGCGTAAATTGCGAGTGCTGCTGTCTACTCACAACCCAGCTTTAATGGATGCCTTACCCGATGCTGCCCTGGGTGATGTAGTGTTTTGTTACCGCAATCCAGAGGCAGGAGATAGCCGCCTGGTACGGCTTGGAGAGATGTACGATTTTCCCAGTCTGATATCTCAGGGGCCGATCGGTCAACTGGTAACTGCTGGAATAGTCGATCGATTCGTCAAATCGCCGCACACCCCTGAAGACAGAAAACAGCAAGCTACGGCATGGCTGTCTCGGTTACAGGAGTATGGGAATGAGTAGTATTATAAAACTTCATTAAGATTCTAAGCATCAATAGACAATGGTAGTATCATATAGCCAAGAAAGCCAAGTCAGAGAATGATGGCGAGCGTTAAAAAATGGAGAGTCTAAATGCAACTAGCAGAGAGACACATCATTAAATCCACCGAGAATCGTTTTGTTGAAATTGACGGATTAGCCTTTAAATCCAAAAATTTGTACAACGCGGCTAACTACGTTATCCGTCAGAGTTTTGTCTATGGATGGGGTTACATTAATTACAACGAAATGAACCGTTTGATGAAGTCTCATCAAGCATACAAGAACTTACCGGCCAAGGTAAGTCAACAAATATTAATGATATTGGACAAAAATTGGAAGTCTTTTTTTGAAGCAGTCAAAGCTTACCAAATAGAGCCCACGAAATTCACGGGTCGCCCGAAATTACCAAAGTACAAAGATAAAGTCAAGGGTCGGAATATTCTCGTCTATACAATTCAGGCGATTAGTCGCCAGCAACTAAAGAAAGGAATTATCAAGCTTTCAGGTACTAATATTTTAATTAAAACTCAGCTCAAACAAGAGCAGATTTGTCAAGTTAGATTGGTTCCCAAATGCGATTGCTATGTAATTGAGGTAATTTACAATGAACCGGAGTCCACCCTGGATGAAAACCAAAAAGAATTAATAGCTAGTATTGATTTAGGATTGAATAATTTAATGGCGTTAACTTCAAATCAGCCGGGCTTTACCCCTCTGCTGATTAACGGGCGACCATTGAAATCAATTAATCAATTCTACAACAAACGTAAAGCACAGTTACAATCCCAGCTAAAAGGTTTGCGTAAAACCTCATCACGGATTCAACGCCTAACTCGTTGTCGAAACCAGAAAATCGATAATTACTTACACCATGCCAGTCGTTCGATCATTAATATTTTAAGAGAACGAAAGATGGGAACTCTGGTAATTGGTAAAAATGTACAATGGAAAAACGAGATAAATTTAGGAAAAAAAACTAATCAGAACTTCGTAACAGTTCCTCATGCTCGATTGATTGAGATGTTGGAATATAAGGCTGCATTGGTGGGAATAAGAGTGATGGTGCAGGAAGAATCATATACTTCTATATCCAGTTTCCTGAATTTAGACCCGATTCCTGTTTACGGGGAGAATGGTGCTGCTCATATGAAGTTTTGTGGTAAACGAATTAAGAGAGGATTGTACAAAACATCGGACGGTCGATTGATTAATGCCGATGTTAACGGGTCTTATAATATTTTGAAAAAAGCAATCCCAAATGCCTTCGGCAATGGGATAGAGAGCTGCGTAGTTCAGCCAAGGCGGGTTAATCCGCTCGAAGTAAAAAAGAAAGGGGAGGGACTGAACGCCTCCCATGTCATGTAATAGATGACTATACTTTTACAAGCTATTTGCCTGATGGATACCAGCATATTCCTCGAAATACTCAACGTTCCCAACTATAATCAGCATAGAGCATCAGTTCTTGAAGATTTTATCACCTATTCTCAAACTGGCTGTACTTTTCTGTTGCCGATGGCAACAATACTCGAAACAGGCAACCACATCGCCCAAAACGGGGACGGCACAGTGCGAAGGAAAACAGCCATACGTTTTGTTAAAGAAGTTAAACAAGCTTTCACGGGTGTAGCCCCCTGGAGACCTACCACATTCCCGAACACCGAAGAGATATTGCTATGGATTGACCAATTTCCGGATCTGGCTGGCAAAAACAAAGCACCTCTTAAATTAGAAGGAACAAGCTTCGGGGATCTCAGCATCATTCAGGAATTTCATAAGTCCTGTAATCTTTTTTCAATGAGTGAAGTTTTTATTTGGTCACTAGACAGCGATTTAAAAAGTTATCACCAAATGCCATAAATTCATGAGCCAGTTTACCTTTATTCGATCGGATTTTCCCACAATTTACGAATCAGCCAATAAAGCAGTTGATGCAGTACATCCCGACCCTCGCACTGCCTGCTTTTATGCCCGTAGAACTTTGGAGTTAACGGTAAACTGGTTATACAAATATGATAATTCCCTTGAACTTCCTTATCAAGATAATCTAAGCGCTTTGATTCACGAGCCTACCTTTAAAAACTTAGTAGGTGAAGCAATCTTTAACAAAGCAAGAGTCATTATTAAACTCGGAAATCCGGCAGTCCACAGTGCCAGAATTATCCCTGTTAATGATGCTATAAATGCAGTCCGGGAGTTGTTTCATGTTACATATTGGTTAGCACACACCTATGGACGCAGCAGCAAACCAAATGCGGGGCTTACCTTCAATCCCGACGCATTGCCGAAGACTGCACCAGTTCCTAAGCAAACCATTGAACAACTCCAGAAACTAGAAACTCAATTGCGCGATGCCTTCGGCGGGCTACGCCAACGCGATGAAAAGCTCTCAACACTTGTAGCAGACAAAAACGCAATTGATCAGGAACTGAAACAACTACGGGCAGAATTGGCAGCAGTCAAGAAAGCCAGTGTCACCCAACCCGATACCCATGATTATTCTGAAGCACAAACCCGCGATATTTTTATCGACTTGTTGTTAAAAGAGGTAGGATGGGCATTAGATCGAGAGCGCGATCGGGAATTTCCGGTTACAGGAATGCCCAATTCATCAAGTCAAGGTTTTGTTGATTACGTCCTCTGGGGCGATGACGGTAAACCTCTAGCACTCGTAGAAGCCAAACGCACTCGAAACGACCCCCGCATCGGACAACAACAGGCTAAATTATATGCAGATTGTCTAGAAAAACAATTCAATCAACGCCCAGTTATTTTCTACTCCAACGGTTACGAACATTGGCAGTGGGATGATACTAATTACCCACCGCGGCAAGTGCAAGGATTTTACAAAAAAACTGAATTACAATTACTCGTACAGCGCCGGACTACCCGCAAATCTTTAGCAGCAGCCACCATTAATCCTAGCATTGCCGAACGATATTATCAAACTCGCGGTATCCGCCGCATTACCGAAGCTTTCGAGACTGATAAAGACCGCAAAGCCCTGATAGTCATGGCGACTGGTGCGGGCAAAACCAGAACTGCGATCGCCTTAGTAGATATGCTGATGCGTTGCAACTGGGTGAAACGGGTACTATTTTTAGCCGATCGTGTGGCCTTAGTAAATCAAGCAATTAATGTATTTAAGAAACATCTCCCCGATGCCGCCCCAGTCAACTTAGTCACAGAAAAAGATACCGAAGGGCGGGTTTTTGCTTGCACCTATCCCACCATGATGGGATTAATTGATGATACCCGTGACGGCCAGCGTCGTTTTGGCGTCGGGCATTTTGACCTAATTATTATTGATGAAGCTCACCGATCTGTTTTCCAGAAATACCGCACAATTTTCAACTATTTTGATTCGCTCTTGCTAGGACTAACCGCCACGCCAAAAGATGAAATAGACCGCAATACTTACGGACTGTTTGACTTAGAAAACGGCGTACCTACCGATGCTTACTCGCTTGAAGATGCCGTAAAGGATGGTTATCTAGTTCCACCAAAAGCTATATCTGTACCGCTTAAGTTTCAACGCCAGGGAATTAATTATAACGAACTTTCGGAATCGGAAAGAGAAGAGTGGGATGCGCTAGAATGGGACACAGAAGGCAACGCCCCCGATCGCGTAGAAGCAGAAGCGCTCAACAAGTGGCTGTTCAATAAAAATACCGTGGATCGGGTGCTAGAGCATCTGATGACTAGGGGCTTAAAGGTTGCTGGGGGCGATCGGCTGGGTAAAACTATTATCTTTGCTAAAAACCAAGATCATGCAGAGTTTATTGCCGAACGGTTCAACGCCAACTATCCACATTTTAAAGGTGAGTTTGCCCGCGTTATTACCTTCAAAACCCCCTATGCTCAAAATCTGATCGATAACTTTTCCCAAAAAGATAAAGAACCCCATATCGCTATCTCAGTCGATATGCTCGACACTGGGATTGACGTGCCAGAAGTAGTAAATCTGGTGCTGTTCAAAATTGTTCGCTCCAAAACTAAGTTTTGGCAGATGATAGGGCGAGGTACTAGGCTGTGTCCAGATCTATTTGGAATAGGGCAAGATAAGCAATTCTTTTACCTGTTTGACTATTGCCAAAACCTAGAGTTTTTTCAACATACCCCCGACACTATTGATGCGCCAATAGCTAAGTCATTGGGCAAGCAATTGTTTACTGCCAGATTGAAATTAATCGAAGAACTAGATAAACGAACACCTGAAATTACCTCGGCGAGCCAAGCAAATTCGCTCGGGCTGCAAGAGCATCAACCCTTCTCTAAAGAACCCGAAAATGATGCACAATTGCGCCACGAAGTAGCCAATTTACTCTATACAGAAGTTGCTGCGATGAATAGCGAAAACTTCATAGTCCGCCCCAAGCGGCGATTCGTCGAGAAATATGCTAATTCCGCAGCATGGGCGTCGCTGTCGATCGAGGATTTTACCGAACTCAATCAAGAAGTAGCTGGTTTGCCTTCCCAATTGGAAACAGAAGCAGAAGAGGTAAAAAGATTTGACGTGCTGATGCTGAAGTTACAATTAGCAATCCTGCGATCGGATGCTACATTTAAGCGTTTGCAAGAACAGGTGAAATCACTTGCAGGATTGCTAGAGGAAAAATCTGCCATTCCATTAGTGCAAGAACAATTATCCTTGATTCAGGAGGTACAAACCAATGAGTGGTGGCAAGATGTGACATTACCAATGCTGGAAGTGCTACGCAAACGCCTGCGGGGGCTAGTAAGGCTGATTGAGAAACAAAAACGCCAACCTATTTACACCGACTTTGAGGATGTGATGGGGGATGAGGTAATAGTTGAGCTGCCTGGTTTCACAGCATTGGATAACTTTGAGAAGTTCCGGGCTAAAGCAAGGGCTTTTTTGCGATCGTATCAAGATAATGTAGTCATTTTCAAACTGCGAACTAACAAACAACTGACTTTATCCGATCTATCTGAGTTAGAGAAGATATTGCTAGAGAACAAATTAGGCGCTGAGGAAGATATAAACCGTGCTAAAGAAGAATCCCACGGGTTGGGTTTATTCGTCCGTTCCTTAGTAGGACTCGATCGCGAGGTAGCCAAACAGGAACTAGGCAAATTTATATCTGGAAAAAATCTTAACTCGAATCAGATTGAGTTTGTGAATACGATCGTAGACTACCTAACCGAACATGGAGCAATGGATGCAGCAATCCTCTATGAATCGCCATTTACCGACATTACACCACAGGGCCCAGACGGATTATTTACCTCGGAGCAAGTAGATGAATTATTTCTGATACTTGAAGAAGTTTGTACGCGGGCTGCTGCATAATTTCAGCAACAGACAATATCATTATTTGCAACAATTTTCCAGTAGGCGGGTGGCGCGATAGTGATCTTCTAGCAACTAATTAGAACCCAATACGGTTTACTTAAGATAGTCATTGCGAGGAACGAAGCAATCTCCGTATCTATTTCTCATCGGGTTTTACCCTCAGGGTAGTCTTAAGTAAACGGTATTGAATTATAACAATACTTCGGACAGTTTTGGAACAGGGACGCTCCCCGAGCAGAGACAAAAAGTCCCTGGGATTTTAACCGAAAATCAAAAAAAAAGGCACTTTTTACGTTAAGCTCAAAAAACAGACGAACTTAAAAAAATGCCTGATGAATATTCTAGAATCTATTTTACAACAAATGTCAGGGATTAGTCAATCCCAAAAAAAGTTTATGGTGACCTTGTTTTCCACCATATTGCTTGTTTATGGCAAGGTGAACTTTACCAATCTGAGCCGTTACAGTTCGTTGAATGAAAAAACTTATCGCCGTCATTTTTTGAAAAACTTTGATTTCGCAGAATTTCATCAATATTTTATCAATAAAGCCTTGGATTCTGAGCAAACCATTATTGCTGTAATCGATTGTTCATTTATTGACAAGAGTGGCAAAAAAACTGAAGGAAAAGCTAGCTTTTATAATGGTGTAGCTGGCAGACCAGAAGAGGGATTAGAAATTTCTGTAATTTCTGTGGTCGAAGTCGAAACTCATTTGTCTTATAGTGTGAGTGTACAACAAACACCCTACCGTCCTCCCACAGAACTACCCAAAAATCCCCTCACTTCTCAAGCGAAAAAAAAGTCAAAAAAAACTACTAAAAAGAAAGGCTCTCAAAGCTCAACGCCTGAGATAACAAGAGTTGACGACTATGCTCAACATTTAAAAAAAACCCGTTCTTTATTGCCAGAATCTGTACGTTATTTGGTAGCTGACGGTTATTATTGCCGCGCTAAGTTCTGGGATGCTGTACGAGATTCAAATTTAAATTTGATTAGTAAATTACGGTCAGATGCCAACTTAAAATACCTCTATACAGGTGAACAAAATCCAAGAGGTGCACCTCGTAAATACGATGGAAAAGTAGACTGTAATAAGTTAAAAGACTTAACCTTTATCAAAGAAGTAAAACCGAGAGTTAAGCTTTACTCATTAGTAGTATGGAGTGTTTCTTTAAAATGCAAAATACGTTTAGCTTGTCTTTCAGAAGTTCAACCCAATGGTAAAATCAAAAATATTTTATTATTCAGCACTGATATCGAGCTGACAGGTGAGCAAATACTTGAGTATTATCAGGCTCGTTTTCAGATTGAGTTTATTTTTCGTGATGCCAAACAATTTACGGGCTTATCCAATTGTCAATCTCGTAGTGGTCAATGCCTTGATTTTCATTTTAATGCCAGTCTAATTGCTTTAAATTTAGCTAAATATGAAGCTTATAATAGTCATTTATCGCCCGAGCCATTCGTGTTTTCGATGACCTCTTATAAACGCCGTGAATTCAATAGGCATATACTTTACACCTTTATTGATAAGTTAGATTTAGACCGGAATTTAATTTTAAATCACCCTAACCTTCCCTCAGTCCTATCCTATGGTACTCTCGCTGCTTAAAAACTGTCCGAAGTATTGTTATAACCGACGCCGTAGCTGCGGTTTAGTATTAGGACTTGACACAAGTAGCATAGTATGTATGTTGATTTAGACCTTGGCAGAGCTCTCGCATGAGGGCAAAAAAATGGTTGGCGATCGCGATCTACTGTCGCCTTCGTGCGATCGCCCCTACATAATATATATTTCGTTCTTTTTGTCAAAATAGTCTACTATACCGACTCCCTAAGACTGCCTGTAACATCTAGCGCCCCACTTTTGGAGAAATGCGTCGGGAAGTTCGCCTGTAGCAACTCCAACCCAAGCAGTTATGTCTCAAGACTCAGACACCAGCCCTACTTTCAGCCTCAGCAGGCGGGCAAGCAACAGATACACTCCTGGAACGCCAGTCCAGTAGAATGATTTTCAAGGAAAAAAGGTTGTTTCAGCGTTCGACGCCCGACGAAAAATCTGTCTGGTGAACTACCGGACTGATGTCCTCGCTCAAAGTAGGAAACAATTCTGCGTCTCCAACTCAAAGCCACCTGCATAATTATCGGCTGGTAGCACCAATAAATAAGTAGTAAGCTTCCAAAGTTCTATTACAGCCTCTATGCTCAGATCGATCGCACCTTTCCTGCTGCCGCTCAGCAACACCTCCAACCCCGTATCGGCGAATAGTCTGCGATCGAGTAACTGCCCGAGCTCAGGTATAGTTTCCAACTAGGCGAGTCAAATTTCAACTACAAAATCCCCGATCGATTTTTCCTTTTTTGTTGTCTGTTGTTATTGGAGAATCAGCTAAGATGCCCACTTTTCAGGGAAGTATGCCCAAATTACCCGATCGTCGAGATAATGGCGAGAAATTTTTTACCTATTTCGTGTTGGATACCCGGAACGATCGCCCTGTCATTCAGTGGCAAATCTATCCTGAACTGAAACGCAACTTTGAGTTATACCAAGAACTAAATCAGGAACTTTCACAGTTGTGCGATCAGCCCGATCGAAGTAAAAATATAGCCGAATTTTGGAGGCACATAGCAATTGATGCTCCGTCGCAGATTGCCGAAGATTGGGAACCACAAAACAGGAGAAGACTAGCTTTAGAACACTTGGCTAGTTACTTTGAAAAAAGTTGCTACTATGCCGCTAGAGAAGTATGGCAGCAGTCAAAATCTAGTTCTTGGGAGGAATATATCTACTGTCCTCGCCTTTTTATTTACAGTTCTGACAATCTTTTGAGGTTATTAAAATCCTATGATATTTCTCGCCAAACTTCTTTAGATACCTACGTTCAGCAAAGTTTGATAGGATTTATCAAATCTGAATCAGGTGTCGGTAAGTTCTCGCGCTGGCGGCTGCTAGTTAAAAAAAGCGATCGAGATCTTCAGGAAGCACTGGAAAGAGCTGGATATCGAGAACCCGATATTACTCAAATTAAATTTGCACGGAAATACTTTAAACAAGTTTATAACTTTAATAAGGTGAATAATCTCGCTATTCGGCAAAGAGGGCAAAAATGGCCGGATGCTGACATTGAAGATTTTCAGGCAGCAGCGGAATGTTACAATGCAGAAAAGTTCTTGCCTTCAGCGCCACATGAAGTTTCGGCAGGTAGAAACATCAGCCCAGAAAAAATGCAATTATGGATGAAAGATTGCATTATTAAGTTAGAAATTTATCCCAACTTTACCAAATTTTCAAAATCTTTAGAAGAGCTTTCTGAGGGAGATCGTGATAAATTATTATGTGAATTAGAGCCAGAAAACTCGGACACCCCAGCATGGAAAACTTACCGCCTCATTGACTCTGCTTTTCGCGAAAAGTTAGAAACCTTCCAACCAGAGCAGCGTAAAATGCTATTACTTTATTACGGTGCCGGATTCAAGCAAAAACAACTAGAAATTTCAATAGGAATAGACCAAACATCTATTTCGAGAAAACTCAAAAGGATGAAAATTCAACTATTAGAAACTTTGGGAAAATTGTCCCAACCCGATCGAAGGGTTGATGAGTATGTAGTGGGATGGCTGCAAAAAGACTTCCGGGCACCCGATAGATCCGATTACAGATCGGCGGCTTTAGTTGAAGCGATCGCAGAACTTGATTCTCAACAGCAAGAAGTTTTGCGGCTGCGGTACGGCCGGCAGTTAGCAGAAGAAAAGATTGCCGATCAGCTGGGCATGAATTTATTAGAACTCGCTGCTACAATCTCTCAATCCCAGCATAAATTACAGGCAAAATTGATAAACTTGCTGAATTTTTGGGAAGCTGAGTATGTAGAAAAGTGGCTAATTGAGTTTTATAAACCTCAATTTTTAGCTACTTGTCGCGCTCTAAATTTATCGATAGATAGCCCATATAGCTCTCAAGATATTGACGCGATCGTTCAAGAATTTCTGAAAAATTTAACTACTTCTAAATAAGGAGAATAAAACAATGTTTGAACTCAACAAATTACAGTCTTTTGCTTTTCATAACTCGAATTGTTTGCAATTGACAATTAACGAAGCCGATCGAGAAAATGTATGGCATCAAGCTCAATATCATCCTAATCCGATTTCTCGCTACAATGCTTATCTCAATGGTGTTTGTGTAAAGACATTCTTGAACTGGTTATCGGAATGGTTTGCAGAAGAAGCATTCCCTCAGCCTTCAGTCTGGCACGCTCAGGATCTTGCTAGTATTTGGGAAGTGCTGAATGGTACTGCATTTCAAATTGGCGAAACTAGGCTGATTTTAATTCCCAGTGATGAAGCAGAGTTAGAAGAGTTTTCCGTACCGCAGGAGTGGGTAGATATTCCCAACTGGAGTGCTGACTATTATCTCCCCGTACAAGTTAATTTGGATGGAGATGATGGTGAGTGTTGGATAGAGTTATGCGGCTTTGCGACGCACCGCCAACTAAAGCATGAAGGTAGGTATAATTTGGGCGATCGAACTTATTCTTTAGCGATCGAGGAGTTAACAGCATCTCTTACCGTGATGCAAATTACTTTCGGGTTAAACTTGCAACAAGAAATTGCACCATTGCCAAGTTTATCCGATTTGAAAGTGAATGAATTACTGCATACTTTGGGTAATTCATCAGTATATTCTCCTAGGCTGATAGTTCCATTTGCAGAGTGGGCATCTTTTTTAGCTAATGATAAATGCAGGCAACAACTGTACGATAGGCGTTTAGGAATTATTCAGAAACCAGTAGTAGCTGCCGCATCCTCTGCGGTGGTTCAAAGTCAAACAAGTTTGATTCAGCGGGCAAAAGCTTATTTGCAAGCTGGATGGGAAATAGCTGATGAAATAAAAGAGAGGTTGGGAATTTTAGATTCTGGTTTCATTGCTGCGATGGAAGGTGAAGGTTATCGCTACGGTGGTTCGAGTAACCAGAATGGAATTCCGACACTGCTTGAAGTATTGCAAGATCATCGCCATAAAAGCAATCAATTGCGGGCTGCTGAATTATTAGGTTGTGTTGAGGTTGGAAATCAGGAGGCGATCGCAGGATTGAGTAATTTGCTGCAAACTACCCAAAATGATATTGTGCAACGCCAAGCTGCTGTTAGTTTGGGAAAACTTGACCCCAATAATTCCGCTGCCGGGGTGAGAATTGGTAAGATAATGGAATTAACCATACAGCTTGATACTATTCGTGTTGTACTGGAAATAACTCTTTTACCTCAAGGAACCGATAAGACTAATATTGAGTTGCGCGTATTGCCTGTGCCATCGAAAACATCGAAAACTCTGCCACCAAATCTCGAGTTAATTATCCTAGATGAAGAGGGTGAAGTTTTCTGGAAAGGAAAGGCTCAGAATTCAATTAAGAATATCCCCAACTATGAATTTACGGCTGCTGTCGGCGATTATTTCCAGGTGAAAGTCGCTTGCGGTGGAGTTAGCGTCACAGAAAATTTTACCATTTAACTCAACTAGGATAAGAAGTCAAAGACTATGAGCAAGCTCGTAATTTTGGAAATACGCAATCTCGATCGAGACCAACGCTATCCTGTCACCCTCAGAATCGGTGATAGCATTAACTCTATAAATTTTCAAATTAATGGATACTTACCTCCAGCTCAAGATTTGAGAAAAAGCTATGACAACTTTAACACTTGTCGAAGAGATTGCGATTTAGGTTCTTCTCGCAAATTAGAGCATATCAATAAGGGTAAAGTGATCGATTACTCGATTAAAGAATTAGGAGCTTCCCTAGAAAATAGTATTAATAGTTGGCTCACTTTTGGCGATATTTTTTTTCAGCCAATTCGAGATAAAATCATCGAAGTATTAAGTCACGAACAAGGTAAAGAGCAAGGCCAGGCTAATGTCAGGTTCATTATTCAAACAGATGATGTCGATTTATGGGGTTTGCCTTGGCATTTATGGGAGAAGTTTCAACAATTTGAAGTTGAACCTGTGATTAGCAGTTTTCAGACAATATCCAATCTGCGGCCAATTAACTCTCAAGATGTAATTAGGATTTTAGTAATTTTGGGAGCTAGTACAGGCATAGATATTGAAGCAGATTTGCTGCTATTAAAGCAATCAATTGTCGATCGTAACGCCGAGATTACAACCTTAGTAGCTACTAGCAGTCGCGACCTTAACGAACAGTTATGGGAGCAAAATTGGGATATTTTATTTTTTGCAGGTCATAGTTCCAGCAAACATGATTACAGTCAAGGTAATTTAGCTCTGAGTGAAACTGAAAGTATATCGATTAAAGATTTAAAATATGGTTTAGACAATGCGATTAAGCGCGGTTTGAAAATAGTGATTTTTAATTCTTGTGACGGCATGGGATTAGTCAAGGAACTGGCTTCTCTACAAATTCCAGCCGTGATTGCCATGCGAGAGCGAGTGCCGGATGAAGTTGCTCAGAAGTTTTTGGAGTATTTTTTAAACGCATTTGCTAAAGAAAAAAAGTCTTTGCGTGACTCTATTATGCAGGCGCGGAAAAAGCTGCACGGGATGGAGGGTGAATATCCCTTTGCTAGTTGGCTGCCGATGATTTACGAGCATCCGGCTGTGGATTCTCCAAGTTGGGATGAGTTGCTGAAGGGGAATGAGGAAGAGCGGCAGCGTGTTTCGATTTGGCGCAACCTTCGGAATGTTTTGGTAGCTAGCGTGTTAGTCACAGGTGCTGTTATCGGAATGCGATCGATGGGAATTTTACAAACATTAGAATTGCAAAGTTACGATCGTATGTTGCAACTCCGTCCTGGAGAAGGAGAAGACAATCGAATTTTAGTAGTTGAAGTTACCGAGTCAGATCTTTACCTCCCGGAGCAAAAAGATAAAAAAGGTTCCTTGTCGGAGAAAGCGCTAAATTTAACTTTGGATAAACTGGAAAGATATCAAGCAAAAATAATTGGTTTAGGAATTCATTACGATTTCTCGATCGACCAAAATCTGCCAAAATTAATTGCGAGAATGGAGCAGTCTAAAAACTTAATTGCATCCTGTACAGCTCCCAATCGTAGTGTTGAAAATTCAGGTACTAAACCGCCATTTAATATCCCGGAAAAAGAGCAAAAAGAACGAATAGGTTTTAACGATCTTTCTCTGGATGCTGATGGTACGATCCGCCGCCATCTGATTGCTTTCAAACCGGATGTAGCTTCTATTTGTAAAGCAGAGTATGCCTTCAGCGCTCAATTAGCATTTCAATATCTCTATTTAACAAATGGTATCTTTCCTACATACAATAAAGAAGAGTTACAACTAGGTAAAGCACATTTAAAACGGTTGCGAACCCACATGGGGGGTTATCATAAAATAGACGATCGGGCTTACGAGATATTGCTCAACTACCGCTCCTATAGGTCGCCTTTAGATGCGATCTCCAGAGTCACCCTCGCACAAGTTCTCAACGGCCAGCTTAAACCTGAGGATGTGAAAAATAAAATTGTTTTGATCGGTACTACCGCCGAAAGTTTTAAATCTTATAATCCCACTCCTTACTCTACAGCCCAAGAAAATTACCGAAAATTACCTAATATCATCATCCACGCTCAAATGGTAAGTCAACTTATTAGTGCTGCTTTAAATGAGAGGCCCTTAATTTGGTGGTGGGATTTTTGGGTAGATGGATTGTGGATTTGGGGGTGGGGCGTTGTAGGTGGCGCGATCGCTTGGCACTGTCAATCGAAACAGTATTTCGCAGTTACGGGTGCAAGCATTGTTATATTGTACGGTGTTTGCTGGATTTTCTTGACCCATAGTGGTTGGGTGCCATTGATTCCTGCCGGTCTGGCTTTGGTGGGTACAAGTTTTGCTGTGTTAGTATATAGTCGTTCTCAAAATACAGCAAACTAAATTTAAGAGTGTGGAATGCTGCCCAAAATCTACTTATTTTTGCACCACCTATTTTTGCACCACCTATTTTTTTACCGGCTGACCGGGTTTTTGGCACTTAATTTTGTCATAATTAGCTCTATTAAGTTAGAGATTCAGCCAGCTAGTGCTGTAATTATCGGACAGCGCCCCACTACTAACTCAATCGCACAATTCAGGGAACCCGTGTTTAAGGCACCACCGCCACCGCCATCTGATACAAGAAGCTCGGATAATCGGACTGGCGGAGGTTCGCGAGGCTGTCAGGACGTTGCTAATCAGCCTGAAGGTTCCGAACAAAAGCCTCTTACAGCATTGGTTCCAGTTTATGAAAGCAAAGATGCAACCTCAGTTTTTGGATTAACGGTTTCTGCTAATCCTACTCTTTGGTTTTATGTGCCTTATCAGGCTAAATCTTCTGGTAATTTTGTTCTTTACGATGGGGGAAATAAACCAGTATATGAAGTTCCCTTTAAGCTAACTGGGAAACCAGGAGTTGTTCAAATATCACTACCACCATCAGTTTCTTTAGAAGTCGATCGACAGTATCAGTGGTACTTTAATATTTATTGCGAACCGAGACAACCAGCTATATCTGTTAATGGTAAAATTAAAAGAGTAAATTTTTCCAATCCAGCTCTCAGAAGTCAGCTAGAAAAAGCTACAGTGAGCGATCGCGCTAGTATTCTAGCAGCCAATGGTATTTGGTATGACGCACTAACAGCAGCCGGAGAACTTCGCCAAACCTCTCCCTATGATGGTCATTGGCCATCTCTTTTACGACAAATTGGCTTATCTAATATTGTTTCAGAACCAATAGTCGAATGTTGCAAAACAGAAAATTGACAAAAGGTAATAGATAAACGACAGGCAAAACTATAACCAATTCCCTACCAAGATATAGGGCGACCAAATTTTGGGATTGTTGTATTTAGGATTCTTTAATAGCAATATCTGGGCTTGGCGCAAAGCTTCAGCTTTCGTTCGCTTATTGGTAAGTAACTCTTTGTAAAATTGCTTCATTAAAACAGAGGTTGAATCATCAGGAATATTCCATAAAGAAGCTAAGGTGCTGCGCGCCCCCGCTCTCACAGCTACTCCGGCAAGTCCCAAGGTTGCACGATTATCTCCGGCTGCTGTTTGACAGGCACTCAATACCAGTAATTCAATGGGCTTAGATTGGTTTTCGTCTCTGTTTTTGAGTAACTGATTTAGCTGGGTTATATTGATGCGTTTATCCCAATTGAGAATGAATGTATCTTCAGAGTTGGAACTGAATTTTCCATGAGTAGCTAGATGAACTATACGACTTTCATTCGAGTTAATCTTTGCTCGTATAGATGAATCAATAAATTCAGAATTTAACAAGACAATACTCCTCGGTATTTGGGCTTGAATTTCCTTCAGCTCTTTCTCGACATTAGGTAGGGCAGAAAACCCCGAACGTGGTTGGCTTATTCCCGCTGCGAGAATTTTGATATTTTCCAATTTTAATTGTCTTGCATCTATTAATTTTAATCCTGGTGCCAAAACTAAACTATAGGACTCTATCAAATAACGAGATCCATCATAAAGAGCAGCCATAGGAATATCTCTTAACTCACCATCTAGCACAAATACTAAATTTTTAACACTGTTTTTTTCTAAATCTGTCTTAGCTGGTTTCAGTAACCAGCTATAGATATTGTGTAATGATGTCTTCAATTCTTGTATGTTATTTTGATTTGTATTTATTATTGTTTCCCGTACTTTTATGAGAGCTGTTTTTACTATACTGGAATTTATCTTAGTACGGTAGTGTTTGAGTTGCTCTAAACCAGGGAACTTGATAATAACTTCTAAGCTATTCTTTAAAATAATTGGGTAAATAACAGCACTTTCTTTATCTATTTTGTCAATATTTATCTCTCGCGGCTGTATGCAAGCTGCTCTAAAAAAGTTATCTAATTCAGCAACCTGAAGGGCCTCAATGACATTCCTTGCTTGCTGTAAATTATCCTGAATCGGTTCCTCGCTCCGCAACAACAAATCCACCAATTCGCGATACACTGGTTCTACCCGATCGCGAAAATCAAACTGTCCGTCCCTACCGATCGGCACCAAATCGTTGCGTACCGACTGTAAAGTATTAAATGCAGCCGTATAAGCCGCGATCGCACCTTTAATATCTTTCTCTTTCCCATCCCGACGAATCCGCCCCAATTGCCACTGCCACTGATAGGTAAGATCCGGCGAATTTAACTGCACGTTTTGCGACAAAAGTAAAGCTTGTTCCGTACATTGTTGAGCCTCTAACCATTGCTGTTTCTGTTCGTAAATTTCGCCCAAATTACCCAAAGCATAGGCTGTTGCCCTTAAATCGCCTAAATCCTTACCTAATTTGACAGCTTTTGCTCCTAAATTGACCATTTCTCTCCAAGATAAAGCTTGAGTATTTTGAAACAAGCTTTCAGAAACAGTTAAGGAATCGGGCAAACAGTAGTTAGAGAGTAATTCTAACTTTTCAGCCCTGAAATTAGGCCGATCGTTTGCAGCTTTTAACTCTTCATTTTTCAGGTTAGATAAGCTTTGCATCAATCTAACTTCAGCATAGATTTTCTGACGGCTCGGTGGTAGCTGATTTAACTGAGATAAAATTGCCGATCGCAACTCTTCAGCTTCTCGGAGATTTATTTTATTTCCAATTTTTGGATCTACTAAAAGGCTGAATAAATCTAACCTTGCCTGGATTTTAATTAGGGAAGTTCCAGCAACTTCGATAACTCTTCGATAGTAATCTAAAGCAGTTGAGTAATAATTTTTAGTGTTATCTCCAGACTCAGCTAGAAATCGATTTCTATTCCCTAAAGCTTCATAAGTATTGCCTAAACTCAGCAAAACCAAAGCTTTTTCTTGAGTGTTTTTTTCTTGAGTAATGGCTCGATCGACTTTTTCCAGCAACTCCTGTGAATTGTTTAAAAATCCAAGCTGCCTTAAAACATCGCCGAGGAGGCGACTTCCTGTTAATTGGATGCTTTTTAAATTTGGATTTAACGGTGTTTGTAAAAGCTTTTGTAATTCATTTAAACTATTGCGATCCGTTAACTGGGAGCAGGTTCGATCGGGAATTGCAAATTTTCCTTGATTATCCACCTCGATCGCGGGCATTAGTGTTTGACAAGCCTGTTCGTAAAGCCCTAACTCTTGCATGGCTTTGACTTGAGAAATCAAGCCGCGCTTCCACCCTAATTCATCTTTTAATTTAACATAAATGCTAGCAGCTTGCTGCCAAGTTTTTAAAGCAATATTGACTTGCCCGCGTTCCGATAGCCCGTTACCTTTGATATCGAGAGTTTGAGCGATCGCCCTTAATTCTGCTGGTGAATTTGCTCTTGATTCCGGCGGCAACAAATTCAAACTTTTTTCAATAGCTTTTTCTGCCTCCTGCCAGCTTCCAAACTGTTGGTAAGTTAGCGAAAGATTGCTGAGGGCGATCGCTTGATTTAACCAATCTCTCTTAACTTCAAAAGCCACCGCAGCTTGCTGCCAATATTTCGCAGCTTCCTCAAACTCTCCCGCCGTATAACGCTCCCTAGCTAACTTTTCCCATTCACTTCCCTCTCGCTGCGGGAGGGCGGTGGAACTCACTATTGTACGATTTTGTTGAATAATTTCTGTTTTTCCTAATTCCCAATTAAATATTTGATTGGCTCGGACATTTGTTGCTAAAAATGAGAACAATACTGTTAAAAATAGGAAAATAAATAACCTAATAGTTTTCTTCTTATACCATTTCTCTAAAATCGTGCAACAATCTTTGACCCTCCCTAACCAGGGCGGGCACGCACCATCCACCGCCCCTACAAGGGGGGGGACAAGAGTATTGTTATTTCGTTTAAGATTGGTATTATTTCGTTTTAAATTGGTATTAATTTTGCGCGCGAGTTTCAAAAAGAAAATCTCGATCGCACTGAAAAATGTAACCCTTTTTCTTGCCATGTCCTCTGCCTCGAATTCACGTCAACTAAAGGAATGCCCCAATAAAAACTTGCAGCAAGTCGATCGCTCATTTCCCACCGCAAACCCGCCCCCACAGATACCAAAGTTTGAGTTTTCAAATCCTCTTCGGAACTGTTCCACACCGTGCCTGCATCAATAAAAGGAGCAATTTGTACGACTCCTAACCCTCGATCGGATCTGCCAACGATCGGAAATCGCAACTCGGCTGATGCGGAAATTCCGTTATCGCCCAAAAGTAGATCTTGTCGGTAGCCTCGCACGCTATTGAAACCTCCAAGGCCGAATTGTTCGAGAGGTAAAAGCGCTCTATCTGCTAATTGCAAGTCGGTGCTGGCAAAGACAAAAGTGTCTCTTGCCAAACGGCGAAGCCACTGCGCCTGTCCCCGCCATGCCAAAAATCTGCTGTCAGGAGCTTCACTGTTAACAGTAGCATTAAAAGCGCTCAATCCCAAGCTAAATTGCGATCGAAACGCTAATAATTCTTGATTACTTCGCACCGTCCAATCCTGAAAAAATCGCAGGGCCGAAATGCGCGATCGCCCTTTTTCATCGGCTCCCGGAGAGAGGGGGAAATCTTCGCCTAAAATTGAAGTGCCGCTTTCCCGCCGAGTTGCAGTCAAACCGATCGCAATTTCTTGTCGGGGATTCCTCAATACAGGTTGGCGCAAAGTGATATCTAAATATCGCGCCGCAGCTCTGATATCGACATCTTCAAAAGGCGGTTCGACGACGCGATTTGCAGTCGTTCCTGCTGCTACCTTAATCGTACCGTTATTCGGATTTAAAGGCAATTCATAGCTTAAATCGAAGGCATTACTGCCGTCAGTATTCGTGTAGGCAAGATTCAAATCATCTCCCCGGCCCAATAAATTTGCTTCGTTTATTTGTACTTGGCGGCGGACAGTACCGACGCTGGGAGCGCGGCGGTTATCTACTGCTACTTCGACATTAAAAGTTTGTTCTTCCTCGAATTTAACTTCTAAACTGCTTCTGTGTACCTGCGAACCGGGTATCAATTCAGCGGTAATCTTTTTAATTAATGGATCGAGTTCGAGCAATCGCAGAGCATCTAGCAGGCGAGAAACTTGTAAAGGTTGCGATGCGATCGCCAAACGGCTGCATACATAATCGAGGTTGAGGCGTTGCCTTCCCCTCCGCCTCCTGACTCGAATTGATTCTAATCCGCCTTCGACAATTTTAATGATAACTGCTCCAGGAGTTCCTCTATTTTGCAATCGTTGATTGGGTTCTTCACTGGTTGTAGGAATGTAGGCAAAAGAGTTAATATATCCTTTTTGATTGTAAAACTTTGTGACTTCAGAAATTACTTGCTGCAATTGAGCGAAAGTAATTTGTCCTTCTCGAAATCTGTTAGTAGTGCTGTCTAATTCTAGAAATTTTTGGGTAATTTCTCGATCGAGCGTTTCTTGACTGAAAACAGTATTGCCAACAAAGCGAAAATTAGCGATCGAGATTGCTTCGATCGCCTCATCGGTTTTACTATCTTCCGGCGTGGGAGTTGCCGTGGGAGTTGCGGGCGATCGATCTGCTGGCGGCACTGGGATAGAACATTCGTAAGCTTCACCGGTATCGGAATTGGGTTCAGTCTTTCTTTCTTCCAGGGTGGGAGAGGGCTCTGTAGGTGGCAGGTTTTGCGGGTTTTGCCGGGAAGGAGTGGTTTGCGGTGCCAGAGGTTCTGCGGGATTGGGAACTTGAACCGTCAAGTCTGGGCCGCCCGGATTCAACTCTCCTGCTGGTTGCAGCAAAGTTTCTGCCTTCAGCGGCCAAGCCGTCAAACTGCTTGCTAACAAGCCCGCACTCAACGGCAGCCAGCGATCGCGCCTGTTCCGGTTTCTGTTATTGAACATTGCAGGCTGGGTGGGGAATAACGGGACTTTGCAGCGGCACCGCAGCAGGATAAGCAGTGAAAATAACTTCTCCTTTGCTGTTAACCGCCAAACCTCGGGCTGCTTGGATGGGGCGAGGGGCGGGGCGAACCGCTTGTTGGGGTGCGGCAGTTCTCGATCGCCCTTCGACAGGCGGTACGGCATCAGCTAAACCGACGGTTGCAGGGCCGTCGCTGAGGGTTTCCCCCGGATTGGCGGGAAGGCCGCGCCCTGTTCTGGTAAAGGTTCTGGCCTCTCCCGGCTGCCGTCGATCGGGACAAATTTGGGCGATCGCGTCGGGATTGGCGATCGTCTCCGGTAGCTTAGCCACGCCTTGGGTGGGGTCTGCTTCAGGGGTGTTGAGGAGTATGTCGCCGTCGAGTTGCGGGCCGGCCAGGGAAGTAGCGGTGATGTCGCTGGTGAGGTTGGAGGCGGGATCTGTGAGGCGGCGCGATCGGGCTCCGAAAATGCCTTCTGGGGCTGTAATTTCCACGCGGCCGGCTGCCCGGTTGACGGCATTGGCTGTGATGTCGCTGTTGATACCAGCAATTAAGGCTCTGGTATTGATGTTGATATTGCCACCTGTGGCATCGCCGATGGCGGTGACTGTAATGTTGCTGTTGTCGCGCATCTGTAAGAAATTTGACACTTGGAGGTTGATATTGCCGGAGTCACCGGATCTAGTTTCTGCCGTAATGGTTCCTCTGTCTAGTCGGATGTTGCTGGCTTTTACCTCCAGGTTGCCGGCAGATCCCGTACCTCTGCTCCCATCTACAGCAACACTTCCCCCATCCCGTACCCTCAGCAGTCCGGTATTAATCCTTACACTCCCTGCTTCTCCGGTGCTCGTTGTTGCTGCCGTCAAACGGCTGGGCAAGCGCCCGTCCGCCCTGACGAAGGGAGAAACCTCTGCTGACACGATGCCGGAAGTTCCAGTCACTTCGATCGACTCGGAGGCATTGACTGTGAGATCACCTCCCCTTCCACTAGCAAAAGTATCTGCTGATATCGCGGCTCCATCCCGAACCGTTAACTGCCGAGTTGTTACTGTTAGGTTATCTGCATTACCAGCATCAGAGTCGGTTTCTAACCCTGTGGACTGGGTGAACAAACCACTAGGAAATCCATTTATACCCGTGCCAGTGAGTTCGACAGATTCTCTAGCATTTACATTTAAAGTCCCCGCTTGCCCGCTACCTTGAGTTGTTGCTAATACCTGACCGCCATTTTGAGCGATTAAGCGTCCTGTTTCGATATTGATATTGCCACCGCGTCCGCTACCAGTGGTTAGAGCAGCAAGTGTTGCCCGATCTTGAATAATCAACTGCTCGGACGCTTGAATGATTATATTGCCCGCATTCCCCGTGCCCTTGGTGGAAGATGAAATTTCACCTCTATCTCGCAAAATCAACTCTCTGGTGGAAATGATTAAATCTTGTGAATTGCCAGAAGAATTAGGCTCAGTTAGAGTTGCCAAAGCGCTAAGAATTTGACCATTTTCCGATCGCCCAATTACTTCTACAGACTCCGAAGCAGTGACAGTTAATCTTCCCCCTGAACCCTCAGAAAAAGTATTTGAGGCTATCTGTGCCCCGTCTCGCAGAATTAATCGACCTGTGGCGATCGTCAAATCTCCTGCATTTCCCGTGGTTGGTACAGTTTGCCCCTCCTGTAGATCGACTTGAGCAAAGAAACCGCTGGGCAAAGTGCCATCAGGATTAGTTCCACTCAGTTCAATGGAATCTGTCGCCGTGACGGATAAATTGCCTCCTCTCCCAGCCCCATAGGTCGTTGTATCTACATAACCGCCACCTTCAGCGATGAACTGTGATGCTTGGATAGAGACATTACCCCCGTCTTGGCTGCCGAAAGTCTGTGAGAGAATTCCTGAATCCTCCGTCAGCACCACCCGCCGCCCCTGTACTTGAATAGTGCCGCCACCTTCACCGCTAGCGTCTTTGTCACTAGCGTTTACAACCGCACCCTGCGACAGTTGAATATCTTGGAAGTCCCGGACACCTGCATATCCTAGAGTGAAACCTGAATCGTTGGGGGTAAGGCTGACTGAGCTGTTGCCAGCAACGCTGCCAAGTTCAATTCTTCCTCCCGGCGCTGTCAAAATTCCACCGGGAAGCGCTATGTCGCCGCCCACTAGCGCTAAAGTTTGACCGGGTGAAACTTCTAAACCTACGGGGTTCTGATTTCCTTCGCCACTGTCTTCAACAGCAGAAACGGCTACAGATCGATCGACAATTTGACTGGGATTCTGATTTCCTTGGTCATTATTTTCAGAGGCAGGAACTGCTACAGGTCGATCGACAATTATTTGACCGGGATTTAAGCCAAATTGCAAGCTAGTAGGAATGCTGATAGTTAGCAGAGGAGTTGTTTGGAGATTTCTAGCACTAAATGAAGTGCCGTCAGCGAAGTTGATACTATCGGCTGTAGTGCCTAGAAACGAGCCACCGATATTCAGGCTGGCATCCGGGCCAAAAATAATGCCGTTGGGGTTGAGGAGAAATAGGTTAGCGTTGCCGTTGGCTCGGATTAAGCCATCAATATTAGAAATTGACCCGCCTGTGACGCGAGTGAAGATATTTTGAATCGTATCAACGTTGTTAAAAAACGCCGTGCCACTGATGGGAACGGAAAATTCGCGAAAGCTGTGGAATAGGTTGCGCCCCGCTTCTGTACCGCCTTCAATGGTAAAGGTGCTGCTGCCGTCTCGCGTGACGGTGGAGTTGACCGGTAGAGTGGTATCGGGGACAATTTGGGCGGTTGCTAATGTCGGAAAGCCACAAATGTAAAATAGGATGCTGAATATTTTAGCTTTTGTTCGATCGTTCACGGGGGAAGGAGTATTTAAAAGAGGTTTCACATAAAAGCACTGAGAGTATCTTACAGGACAAAGGTTGCGATCGGTTGCCTGAGTGCAGCCCAGCAGAAGCCAGCGCTGCACCCTGTCTGCTAATTCCTACTTGAGGAATTAGGAGGCTGTAATCGTAATACTTCCACTTGCACCTGAGCTTGTACTAACTGTAAAGCTGCGTTCCGTAGTAAATATCGAACCTGCAAAAGCAGTATCAATTGCTTGTACGCTCCAGTAATAAGTACCCGGTTTGAGATTTTTAAGCGTCCAATTTGTGTTTTGATTGACATTACCCATTTGGACTACTTTGCGGGTTCCATTGCTATTAGCCATCGGAGACATAATATCTGAACCTCCAGGAGTTGTTCCTACTCGCAGGTTATAAGTCAAACCTGCTTGCGGTGTTTCAGCATCAGTAGCAGGGTTCCAATTTAGGCTGACAGAATTGCCATTGACTGAAGAGATCAGTCCAGCAGGTGTTACCGGAACAGTATTTACAGTGAAAAGGTTATTTCTGTAAACTTTGGTACTAGCAGAAGGAGAACCCAAGCGATTGCCAGCTAAGAGCAGATCCAAGTCGCGATCGTTGTCATAGTCTCCCCAACGTACTGAACTGCCAAAAACTCCTTGTAAGTTGGTACTAATATCGGTAAACCTACCACCATCATTGCGGTAGAGTTTTGAGATTCTGGATGGCGAAGCACCTGTCAAAAGAATATCTAAGTCCCCATCATTATCGTAATCGCCCCAATCTACAGAGCTATAATAAGCTCCTTGCAAGCCTGCTTGAATCTCCGTGAAACTGCCAGCATCATTACGATAAATCTTAGCAATAGGAGATGAATTATTCGGCGTTAAACCAGTCAAAAGTACATCTAGATCGCCGTCATTGTCATAGTCTCCCCAAGCTGCGTCACCCGAAGAAATGCCTGTTAATGGCGCACCTATATCTGTGAAACTGCCATTATCGTTGCGATAAATCTTAGAGATATCCGATGAAACTGAACCATCAGAATTACCAGTTATGAGAATATCGAGGTCTCCATCTTTGTCGTAGTCACCCCAATCTGTTGAACCCTGCCAAACTCCCTGTAAATTAGCGGCTGTATCTGTAAAGCTACCGCTATCATTACGGTAGACTTTCGCAATCTTAACCGAGGAACCAGAAATAATGGCACCACCTGTCAGAAGTATATCGAGATCGCCATCATTATCGTAATCTCCCCAATTTGCTGAACTATTCCAAACTCCTTGCAAGTTAGCACTGACATCCGTAAAATTACCGCCATCGTTCCGATAAACTTTCGAGACTGGATTTGAGCTATTATCCAAACCTGTTAGCAGAATATCGAGATCGCCATCTCTGTCATAATCTCCCCAATCGATCGAACTATTCTTAACTCCACTCAAACCAGCATTAATATCCGTAAAGTTGCCACTATCGTTTCGGTAAACTTTGGCTACGGAATTCGGACCGTTTGTGCCTGTCACCAAAATATCTAGATCGCTATCGTTATCGTAATCTCCCCAGGCTGCCGAACTGTAGAAAACTCCTTCCAAAGTAGCATTAATGTCGGTAAATAGTTGTGTGGGTGCTGGATTAGCTGCGATCGCAATTCCTTGAGAAAACTCCGAAGTGTTATTATTTGCGTCAGTAGCAGTAGCAGTAATAAATTGACCGATGGGAACAGCTAACGGTAAATTAATGGCGACAGTCGCATTACCGCTGCTATCAGTCGTTACATTTTGGAATCCAAGGAACTTCTCTCCTTCTCCAAAACCAGAGTCATCTAAAACCCTGTTAGAGAAAAACTCTACTCTGAATGTAGTATTGGGAGTGCTATTTATCTTGCCTTTAATAGCCGTATTCCCATTGCTAGAGATAGCGGAAGTCAACTCAGGGAAATTCTGTAAATTATTAATACCTGTGTCGCGATCTCCTAAATCATTTACAGTTAATCCATTATATCCAAAACCGATGCCAAAGTCATCGTTCCCCGAAATGGAATTAGATAAAATAGCATTTCCAGTGGAACCGGAACCATTAATAAAGACACCATGTTTACCGTTACCGAATATCAAGTTTCCAGCATCGATCGTTGTCCCACCAACGGTATTATTACTTGCATTATCCAAAATAGCAATACCACTATGTGTATTGCCCAAATCTTTAGTACCAGTGATATCGCTGCCAATATAGTTGCCTTGAATGAGGTTATTATTAGCATTTAAGTCTTTAATGTAAATGCCATATCGCTCATTGCCAGATATGATGTTTCGTGCTTTAACCGTTTGACCGCCAATAATATTATTAGGTGTCCAAACTGATATGCCACTATAGCCGTTACCTAAATCTTGAGTGCCAGTTACATCAGTACCGATGAAATTTCCTTCAATGATGTTGCCACCATTATCACGCAATTTGATAGCATCAACACCAAAACGGTTAATTGTTAATCCTCTAACCGTACTGTTGCCAGCAGAGATATACAAACCATCCACTGATACATTACTACCATCTAATTCAATTACTGGTCGAGTTGAATATCCCGGCTGAGTCGTACCATCAATAATCGCTGAATCGGTAATCTGTGGCAGGGGTGATAGCGGCCGAATGGTAAAAGCGTTGTTGCTGGTGTTGTAACCAGGATCTGTAGGAGGAACTTTGAAGATAACCGTATCCTTACCCGGATTGCTATTAGCCCAATTTAAAACTTCTCGCAAACTTCCTGGCCCGCTATCTTTGGTATTGGTAACAACATTGGGTGACTCGTCTAGTTCCAATCCGTAAAGATTGAGCTTCCAACTATTCCAAGCTCCTTTCAATTCGTTGCCACTTTTATCAATAACTTGCAACTTCCATTCACCTTTTGATAACTCACCCCAGTGTCGGATCGAGATAAATTTCCACTCTTTAAAATCTGGCGATAATCTATCCCTAGTGTTTGATTTTGGGATGTCAGGCATGGTATTTGCTAATACTGATTCAGTGCCATCTGGTGAAATTAGTTTCACTGTAAAGTCACGCCACTCGGGATGCTCAGCATCAAGAATTACTTCTGCTGTTTCGATAATAATATTCTTGGTAATCGTAGTCTTAGCTTCTATTCCTGCTACGCTACCATCAGGAATCGCTTTCATCACATTTTCCAAGTTAGAAGTTACTAAAACTTGCTTACCGACTGGTGTCCAATTAACCGCAGCTTTCACCGCAGCGGCCGCATCAATCGCCCCAAAGCCTTGTTCGTAACTCACCCAAAATCCTGCTTTATTCTGCTCCCATTTTGGTTTCCCTTGGCCATCTTTGGCATTGAGGTCATTTTTCTGAGCCGTCTTGGCCAAAATGTGTTGCTCATCGCGCGCAGTTAGTTTAGGATTCGCCTCTAGCATCAAAGCGATCGCTCCAGAAACTAAAGGCGCGGCGGCAGAAGTTCCACCAAAATCGTTAGCATAGGGAGATCCATTTTCAAAAATACTTGTTGTGGTAATCCCTTGTGGGTTAATGGGATCGCTATTATCAGAGGATGCTGAAATGAAAATTGCCGATCCGGGTGTACTATAAGTAGTAGGATTTCCGGCTCGATCGATCGCACCTACGGCGATCGCATGACGGGAACTAGCAAAACTATTATAATTGACATTCCCGTTAAAGTTCCCCTCATTCCCACCAGCAAATACATAGGTATTTCCCAGCCCATTTCGACCTTTGTTAACTCCTGTTTGTAAGGCTTGCAAAGCTAAAGGTTGCCGCCTCATGTATTCAGGGCCCCAACTGTTATTAAAAATATCGATCGACTGATTGCGATTAGATTGTCCCGGTTGTGTGCGAGGATCGAACAAAGCATCAGCAACCTGTTTTCCTAAAGGATCAACCTTGTAATTGAGTGGATCAGTGTTACCAAATAGTCGCAGCCCTGCTAACTTCGCTTCAGGAGCCACACCAACTATACCTTTGCCATTTTCAGTGGCTGCTGCAATCCCAGCAACAGCAGTTCCGTGAGTGTTCGCAGTGTTAATTTGTAATGTCCAACGTTTCAAAAGTTCTTGACTAAGTTGGTGCATTTCCTCCGCATCATACTCATCGGGATTGGGATTTTTAATCTCTAATTGCCAATCACCACCTGCATAACTCCCATAAAATTGATTCAGGTTGAAGCTTTGGAAGCTATCTTTGCCAAAATTAATTTTCACCTTTTGCAAGAATTTCAAATCATCCCTCCCCGGCCACCATACTCCGACAGAAGAAGCAGCACGCCGATAGAAAAGGCTGAACGCATCTTCATTAGGACTGTACAGAAATACTTGCAAATCTTCAGGTTTTGGTAAATTAGGTGGTAGAGATTGACTGAAATCGAAGCTAGCCCGAACATCTTTTACCATCCCTGTCAAATTCACAGGAAGAGAGAAGTGGATACTACTCCAACTATTAACTTTTGGTCGTGAAAGATCTGCTAAAAATGTAGTTGTGGATGATGGCGACGGATCGCTATCTTTGTCAGTAAAATCCCAACTCAAATTCGGGTTGTACCGACTTGCCAAATCTGGGTGCTTGTATTCCAAACCATCATCAATAATCCCAATCGTTACGCCCCTCCCCCGCACAGTTTGAGAAGTTGCAGGATTAATTACATCCCAAGCTGCGGGGAGATTCGCATTTTTTAAATTCCACTGTTCTTTGTATAAAGTTTCCTTCGGCTCGTACAACAAATTTAATTTGACAGGAACCTGCGGGTAAGCATATTCTACTCCTCCGATTGTTGCTAGCTGAGCCGCCACCTCTTTCGGATTTCTTCTCTCTGGAAATTCCCAGATAAAAGTGTTGGGAATGTGGCCGGTATCTCCCCGATCGATCGCCCCAATTCTAGCTGCTAATTCTTGGGAAGACTCTCCGGGTGTCAGCCAAACAACCCACTCCTTTGTTTCTGCTAAAGCTTCTGGCGGATAACTGTCAATATTTGCAGCACCTGCGATCGCCAATCTGACTTCATCAGACAACCCATCTTCACCAGGATCGCTAATCAGCGCAAACTTTTGACTCGATACTGCACTAGCACCACCTGATTTATCATAGGCGATCGCCGATAATTGATAGCGCCCCGGTGCTAAAGCGCTCAAACTATCACTAAAGTTAAATCGACCAACCCCATTGCTGTCAGCGGTAAATTCAGTAACATCATTAGCGATTTCAATTTTCTCGCCACCTTCTTTTTGAAACCAGAAATCGACTTTAGCAATATCGCCGACTCCTTCAGAATCAAAAACCTTAGCGCCACTAAAGCTAATTTTTTCACCCTTGGTATAAAGAGGTAAAGTTCTAAATTGTAAATCCCCCGGCGCACTATTAACTAACAAAGTGCTGCTCGTTTCATTGCTGGCGGCACCGGATTTATCGTAGCCGATCGCCCTCAACCGATATTTACCCGCCGATAACCCACCCAACGTGTAATTAAAAGTTGCCCAACGATTGTCGGAACTGTCGGGAGTAAAAGTTGTAGCATCACTAATATCCGTCCATTCTCCCCCCTCTTTCTGCAACCAGAAATCTACTTTGGCTAAATTATCAGCTCCATTAGCATCAAAAATCTTGCCATTTGTTAGCGGAATTGCCTCATTGGGTTTAGAAGTAGTTGGCAGGCTAAATTGCAAATTTTCTGGCGATCGATTAACCAGAGTGGGTGTTGGTGTCGGTGGCGGAGTGGGTGTTGGTGTCGGTGTCGGGGTTGGTGTAGTAACCTCATTGACAGTAAAGCTTTTGAGTACCGTCTCGCTGGTAGCGCCTGCTTTGTCATAGGCGATCGCCTTTACCTCATACTCCCCTGCACTTAAATCCGACAAAAAATAGCTAAAAGTTCCCCACCCTTGACTATCAGCGATGAAATTTTCAGCATTAATAACCTTCATCCATTCTCCGCCTTCCTTCTTTCTAGAAAATTCTACTTTTTCCAGGTTATCAACACCATCTGCATCGTAAACTTTACCACCTGTAAAGCTAATTGTTTCTCCCAGTGTGTAAGCAGGTAAAACATCAAATTGCAAGTTTTTAGGAGCTGTGTTTGTTGGTGGTGTCGGAGTTGGCGGTGTTGGAGTTGGCGGTGTAGGTGTCGGAGTTGGCGGCGTTGGCGTTGGTACGACAGTAGATTCTTTGACACTAAAGCTTTTGAGTATCGTCTCGCTGGTAGCGCCTGCTTTGTCATAGGCAGTCCCCTTTACCTCATACTCACCTGCACTTAAATCCGACAAAAAATAGCTAAAAGTTCCCCACCCTTGACTATCAGCGATGAAATTTTCAGCATTAATAACCTTCATCCATTCTCCACCTTCCTTCTTTCTAGAAAATTCTACTTTTTCCAGGTTATCAACACCGTCGGCGTCGTAAACTTTACCGCCTGTAAAGCTGATTTGTTCTCCCACTGTGTAAGCAGGTAAAACATCAAATTGCAAGTTTTTAGGAGCTGTGTTTGTTGGTGGTGTCGGAGTTGGCGGTGTTGGAGTTGGCGGTGTAGGTGTCGGAGTTGGCGGCGTTGGCGTTGGTACGACAGTAGATTCTTTGACACTAAAGCTTTTGAGTATCGTCTCGCTGGTAGCGCCTGCTTTGTCATGGGCGATCGCCTTTAATTCATAATTCCCCGCCCCTAAAGCAGGGAGAGAATAACTGAAAGTTGCCAACTCCTGACTGCCGGCTGTAAAATTCGTTGCATCTGCTAAATTCGTCCACTCACCGCCTGCTTTTCGCAATGATAATTTTATGCTATCTAGGTCGATCGCCCCATTACCATCGATTACTTTTCCACTTGTTAACTCGATCGCTTCACCAGTTTGATAACTTGCTTTCAAATCGAACTGTAAGTCTTTCGGGGGCGTATTTATTGGCGGCTTTGGTTTGAGATAATCGATAAATTTCTTCCCGCCTTCAGAAGTAGTCCAATCCTTAGCAGGATTAATTACTTCTTTCAACGGTACAGCTTTGCCGATCGCACCTGTCAACTTAAAAATAACATCCTGATAATCGCCATCCGAACCCGTATCAACCCGCTGATCCTCTAGGGAAAATACCAAGCCACCACCATCAACATCGGATATTTGACCGTACAGCCAAGCATCATTTGGATTGAGGCTAGATAACGAAAACAGCGGGCGCTTATCTCCACCAATATCGGGATTGTCAAAAACCTCTTGCACTTTACCATTTGGCACCAACATTACAGCATAAGCCTTTCCGGGAGTTGTGGTAAATGTCTTCACACCCTGATACGGCCCATTATTATAATTTTCTTCTCCCAAAGTCCCCCTAAATAGAGGATTTGCACCCTCTACAGACTCAGAAATTGTGATATGACCCAATACAGAATTACTCAGCGATCGTCTGGCCGCTTCCTTCATAAATCCCTTATAATTTGAAGCGAATTGCTCCATACCATCGAGACTGAAAATAGCTATTTCCCCTTGATATCTGCCGCCATCGTTGAGAAAATCGAAGCCTACCTCACTTTTTTGCGTGACAAAAAATCCCGCATCAACCCCCAAACCGCTTAACGGATCGATTCTACCATCGGCAGTTAAACTGACTTGATAATTTGTGTAGCCGGAAACAGGAGAAATATTTAAAATATAGTCCGCCGCCCCTAAATTATCAATGTTAATAATTCCAGCTTTTATGTCGCTAGTTGAAATACTTTTGATTACCTTCCCTTCTTTGTCGCGCAGTTCCATATTGATATCGCCGCTAACACCGATCGCAGAGATGCGGGCGCTACCCATCTTGGGAAGACTGAAAAAATAGCTATCTTTAGGATCGGTGTTATCCGTTGAACCGATCGAGAAATAGTTATCGTTGAGGCTACCGATTTGAATATTAGACATTTGACACTCCCCTTAATTAACAAACTTAGGTTTATCAGACAACAATCAGAAAATAAATACAGGTATTGTGAATCTTTGACACTTTTACTGTCGTTTAAGATACTTCGACTCACTCAGAATGACAAAGTGATATTTTAATGGGTAAGTTCTGAAACCTTTTTAACAAATTACATTATTAGGCATTTTCTCTCTCCTGTAAATCTTTTTTTTGATGAAGACTTGATAAAGGCTTGATAAAGATTTGATGAAGCATTTTAATTTGTGCTGTTGTTCTGCATAAGTTCAATCGAACGTTGGTAATTTGCAATTTTTCAACTGGTAAAATTGAATTTTTAGCGGTATTTTATCAAACAATCCTGGCAACTTCTAGCGATAGAACGCCGGACAAAAAACCCAGTTTCTTTATTGTTAATGCACCATTCCCACAGCCAGCGAGTGTTAAAGGTCGAGATCCCGTCACACTCAAAAATCGGCCGTTACTTATCTATCGGGAAGCAGGCGTTAGTTTTATGCAGAATGCTACCTAATCTTCATAAAACTTTACAAATTCGATAATGGAGTCGCCAGAAGTTGGCTCAGCAAGGGATCTGGCCAAAACATTCTCGAACCGGAACTTACCCCCACAGGACGAAGTTTCGTTGTTGTGGCGCGCCCTCAACCTTGTCGAACCGGAACCGCCACGGTACCCACAGCCTCTACCCATCGGTAACAAGTTAAGCCTGTATGGCAGTTGTCAAGGGGATACCAGAAATCGCACTTGTTCTTTGCGGGCGATCGATTATTCAGAAAACTCTAAGCTGTTTCGCATTGAAACTGGGATTTTTGAGCGCTGAAACCCTTACCTTGTCGAGATAGCCCGATCGATTTAAATGTAAAACAGCTTAATTACTGTCCGTTCGCTCATTTTCTCTAGTGCTTTATGAATTAATCTGACGCTAAATAACACCATATGTAGTGTCATCTGTGTGATTATTGATCCACACTAGCTTGCTCAGAATCTATGCACATATTTTAAGGTATGTCAATAGTTTTTTTTGTGCCTGTAATGCCTATTCGTTCGTAGATAAATCCAGACACTCGATCAAAATGAGCGAACGCAGAGTAATTAAATATAATCGATCGCCCGCACAAGAGATTACTTGACTTGCACTTTTCGATCGGTGCGTTTGCGTTTCCACAACAAGCCACCAAAAACCGCAGCCGCAGTTACTATCCCTCCAATTTCTGAAGGTTCGGGAACAGGTTCAGCACCATCGATCGCCCGCATTTTAAACGAGAACTTATCGTGGTTTGATTCTAATTTTATCGGAAAAGCTAGGGGATTTTTCGGATCGATTAGCGCATCAATACCAGTAACGTTAAACTCGGAAACGCCGTAACCGAGCAAAGCCACAAAATCCACTATTTCATTAGGCTTAAATTTGCCGATTTCTTGACCGCCAACTATAACAGAAAAAAGTTCGTCAGCATCAATACCGCTGGGCAAACCGAGAATTTTCGTAAATAGCGATGGTTGGGTTGGGTTGGGATTAAATGCGATCGCATTTGACCCAACAGTATTCTCGCCGATTTTGAACGCAAAACCCGCCGAGGTTGGCGGGTCAAACCACAGGCGATTTAGTACATTATTAAAAATATGCCAACCATCCTCAAAATTATTAGGTAATACAGGATTGCGCTGAGAACTACCGCTGACGGGATTGAGCAAAAGAGCGTGATTTGCACCAGTCCTTTTGTTAATTCCTTGACCGACAATTTGACCGAGATCGTTAATGCCGTTGATTTGCTGTACAAACCATTCAGGATCGGCAATAATCCGACCAGAATCGTCAGAAATCAGACTGTTAAGGTTAGCCATTTCGCCATCTTCCCAGATTAAACCGTGACTGAGGCTGCCATTGACACTGGTGTTACCAAAACCGACTGCTTGTCCTTTATTATTAATTGCAACCCCATAATTGACATTGCCGCCCAGAGTTTTGAGTTCTGTAAGTTTACCGTTCGACCAGATAACAGGTGTACTTTGCTGAGTGTTCTTATTTGCAGAATAGCCGATCGCCTGTCCCAAATCGTTGATATCGTAGGCAATACTGTCGTTGTGTCCGTCCAGGGTTTTCAAGTCAGTCATCGTGCCATTTTCCCACAGGAAAGCATGAGTTATGCCGACAACAAGACCAGAATAACCAACTACTTGCCCTTTGTTATTGATACTCATAGCCCCACCGTTGAAACCAAGAGTACCGAGATCGGTCATTGTACCGTTTTGCCACAAAAAGGGGTTAAATTTATCTTGAGCAATGTTAAACTTACCAACTATTTGCCCAGCTTCATTGATGTCACTAGCGCTGCTGCTAATGCCGCCAAAATAACCGAGGTCTGTCCTTTGACCGTTTTCCCACACATAGGCATTATCCGTCCAATTTTCGCTGAGATAGCGGCCCACAACTTGACCGGAAGTGTTGATTTGGTAAGCCCAAGTGCTGTTGGTAACTTCAGTCAATTGACCGTTTTCCCAAATCCAACCCACACCATTTTTACCCATTACCACTTGTCCGAGATTGTTGATACTGTAAGTGTTGCCGGGGCCGAGGTCTTTAATGGTATAGGAGGCAAAACCTGTATGGATACTGGCTGCGTTGACTGGTTCAACTGTGGTAAATCCCAATAAAGTAAAAGCAGTCAGCGACAGACAACTTTGAACAAACCCGCGAGAGGAAGTTTGTTCAAACATTTTTTTTAATTTTTTCACGTGCACCTCAGAGTCGATGGTTGGGTTGGCGTTGCTTGTTTGCATAGAGAACGAGTTCCCTGTATATCTATCAGGGTGTCGATCGAGATTTTATGCGCTGACGCGACAATTTGTTACAAAAATTTACTAAAACCTACGCCTCGCCGTCCAAAAACCGAGTTTTCTACGAGAATACTAGGTTCCAGAATGATAATCACGCTCCGGTGGGAGAGTTCGCCGACGGCTGGCTCTCCCAACCTTACCGCTTGTTCGATCGTCATTATTATTATTCAATTACATTATTATTCAATTACATTTCTAGGCATTGCGGGTATGGCTCAAGGGCGAAAAATTTTGAAACAAGCGGTATTGGAATTCTTGGTTCACGGGCTGCGCTATGTATTCTACGCGCAACCAGGCCCCCTCTGGCGGGGACTGCCAACTGCACATTCTGCTGAACCCTTAAAAAGCAAGCTGGTTGCCTCACCATCTGAGTTTTATATCTGGCCTGACCCTGAGGGTGTCGTGAGAGGGACAACAATAAACTACGGTTTTTCGATCGACAATTTGCACAATATTTCCCCAAAAATGTGCTTAATGATACCGATTCGTAGCAGCAACCAAATTAGATTTTACTGCGATCGAGCGATACCAAACTGCAACCAAACTTGATTTATAAATAGTCAAACTACACCAAACTTGACGTGACCACATTCGTTTGCAGTTCGTCCATTTTCGTACACTTTCATCTCATTTTCGTCTGCGAACTTTATACTTTTGTCTATTAACGTTACACTTATATCCCTTTTAGTCTATTTATTCAAGACTCATACACAACAAGGATTACAGGGTTTTTGGTAACGTAAAAAGTTGCATTGGATAGGAAGCCAACCTTGCCAAAGACCCAGATTCAGGCAAATACTACAGGGGGGCATGGATACAAAACTTGCGCGTCTCTACTTACTCCGCATTGCACCGTTTTTTACAATCTTAGTTACCGAATACCTGGGGGCATCGAAATCTCTGTTTTTTCGACTCAAATGGAGAAGCGAAAAACCAAGGTAAATCAGTCTAAACAAGCCAGTTGTAACCAGTAAGCGTGTTCGGCTTGTTTTTGGCGATCGCAATTATTTTTGTGGCTTTAAGTCAGGAGCGGCTATGATGCTTGTTACGATCGACTCTGAGGACTTCTCTGGTTTGAGTTCGCCCCACCTACAATATGCAAGGAACACCATAAAAACGATCGACCTTGAAGGCATCCTTTAGCCAGAGATTGTCAGAAGCACAAGTCAAGAACAAAACTTGGGAGGTCAGAATACCACCATAAAAACGATCGACCTTGAAGGCATCCCTTAACCACAGAGTCTCAAAAACAAAACTTGGGAGGTCAGAATACCACCATAAAAACGATCGACCTTGAAGGCATTCTTTAGCCAGGGAGTGTCAAAAGCATAAGTCAAAAGCAAAACTTGGAAGGCGAGGATACCGCCATGTTTCGTACACCACAAGCCGTTTTGAGAGTTGGAAAACTTAAATCGATCGAACATTTGAGAACAGCCGCCAGACACAACAGCCGAACCACTGTCGTACCAAATGCTGACGAAAACAAGACTGTTGAAATCTTGCAAGGCCAAACATCGCCCGAAGCAGTCGTGGAACTAGCACGGGCAAAAATTGGATCTCAAAAAGTCCGAAAAGATGCAGTCATTGCCGCAGACATCCTCCTGGGGGCTTCCCCCAGCTACTTCAGACCCTCAGCCCCCGAAGACTACGGATACTGGCAGCAAAAGCAATTGGTTCTATGGACAGAAGCTTCAACTAACTGGCTCGAAGAACACGTAGGGAGCAACATCCTTCAAACCGCCCTGCACCTCGATGAAGCCACCCCTCACATCCACTGTCTCTGGGTGCCAATCAACAATGAGGGAAAACTGAGCTACAGGAGTACCGAGTTTGGAGGGACAAGAAGCGGCTTGAGCAAACTTCAAGACAGCTACGCCGCAGCCGTTGCCCACTTAGGTATCGAACGCGGTATCAAATTTTCGCCGGCACGGCATCAAAAAATCCGGCAGTATTACACTGCTGTCAACTCGCAAGAAACTGTATTAGATTTAAACTTATGGCTTCCCTCACCAGAACCAGAAGAAACTGCCACCAATTACAGATCTAGATCAATTGCTTTGCTACAGCCCGGTTCTGACGCCATCAACCAGGTGCTTGCAGAACGCCAAAGGGCCATAGCACAGCAGGAACTAGAACGTGAGAAAGCTATCCTCGCTCAAAAATATAGGGAACAAGTCGAGAAAGAACTGGTTGCAGAAAAAGCTGTATTGATTGCAGAGGAAGAAAAAGTTGCTCTGCTCTCCCAGTTAGCCGGCTGCTGCTTCGTTCTGGCGAATTGTTTGCAGGCAGATCTAAAAACCAACGAAGTCATAGGCTCAGAATGGCAGTTCCGAGTTCACAACGGCTGCATAGAAATCAAAAACCAACACGGGTTTAATTTACAAGCCTCACGCACGGATTTTACACGAGCGATCGCAAAACTTGCAAAGACCGAGTTGCAACAGTTGGCTGACTTCTCTAATTTGTTGCAAGCCACAGTGTACGATCGACTTGGAAAGCAAAAAAATGCGAACTTAGAACTTTAAGCCGAACCAAAGACGATCGCCGAGCTCTAACTCAAGACGATCGCCGAGCTCTAACTCAAGACGATCGCCGAGCTCTAACTCAAGACGATCGCCGAGCTCTAACTCAAGACGATCGCCGAGCTCTAACTCAAGACGATCGCCGAACTCTAACCCAAGATGATCGCCGAATTATGCTCCATGCCTAATTGAAATTTCGCTCCGGCAACACCTGTTTCACACGCATCGTTCCTTCTATTTAGACAAGCTCAAGTATTAAGTTTTTAAGCTGAGCCGTGTTTCCCAATCTCGTCTCTAATTCGCTTTTGAGGTCGATCGCTAAAACCACATCTGAATAGTATTTCAGTATGCCGATCTCGAAATTAATCATATATCGATATATGATTCACCAGATCGCTCTACAATCTTTAAATCATTTACCTCAATTTAACACCATGCAAATTCGATTAGCAGTCATCAGCAATGCTGGGGGCAGTGGCAAAACCACACTTTCAGTCCACCTCGCCTACGAACTAGGTTTGAAGGGTTTCCAGGTCGCCATCATGGATCTAGATCCCCAAGGCTCGCAGACCCTTTTTTGCGGGTTGATGCCACCAGAACCAGAACACACACTGTCCGCCGTGCTCCGAGACGGCTTCAATGGCTCTTGGCCCCTCACTCCTAGCTGGACTTCCCACACCAATAATGTAACCGTTTGTCAGGGTGGGATGACGCTAACACAAACAGCAGACGAGTTAGTTTTGCACAAACGCGGCGCTTACCTTCTGAGCGATTGCCTGACCGACTATCCGCTAGAACACGACCTGGTAATCTTTGATTGCCCCGCCACGTTAGGCCCTTTGCCCCTAATGGCGCTAGCTGCCGCCACTCATATAGCGGTGCCGGTGCAGCTCGAACCAAAATCAATTCAGGGCGCGGCTCACTTATTGGAATGGTACTACCACCATTGCAAACACTTGCGCCTCAAGCCCCAGCCAGAAATTATCGGGTTTGTACCTAACCAATACGATACAAAACGAGCCACCCACCGACAACTTTTAGAGTCTTTGCCAGCTCAACTAGAGCAGATGAATATCCACACTTTTCCTGCCATTCGGGACAGCGCAGAATTTATCAACGCCTGCGGGCAGGGACTGCCTTTACACATTTATCGCCCCCTTCATCCTGCCTTGGGCGACTTTAAGGAAATTGTGAAGCACGTAGCCAGTTTGATGCCAAATAAAGTTACTTCAGCAGACAACGAAAAGACCAAAAAGAAAAAGTAGCAGGACTTACGCACAGGCTCTATCCCAAGCCAAGCAAGGCCGAAACAACCGCCCAAGGTATACCAACCGTTTGGGCAGCACCGGACATTGATGATTGCTGAAACCTTTGATATACAAACGTTTGACTTCTGAGTGTTGACTTCTGACTGCCGAGCCCTAACTTCTGACTGCCGAGTCCTGACTCCTGACTGCCGGGTTCTGACCAAAGCAAATTTATCTGTAAATAAAGCAAACTTTCTTTTGTTCACTCCCAATCAAAAATCTTAAATCCCTATGGCCCGTAAAACTCCCGACTTGACCAGTTACTTTTCAGCAGCCAAGCAATCCATGCAGCTATCCGAGGCTGAGGAAGAAATTCAGAAATTAAGAACCGAAGTTGAAGAGCTGCGGAAGTCCGGTGCAGCCGAACTTGAAGCACAGCTAGCTGCTCTGCGAGAGCAACTGCAAGTGGCTGGAGGCGTTCTCTCAGTTCCCCTAGATCAAATTCTACCCAACCCCGAACAACCCAGACAGACATTTTTACCCTCTAGTATCGAATCAATGTCCCGCTCCCTTACTAGCGACGGACAGCTAGAACCCATCATCTTAATTCAGCGGGGAGAGTTAGTAATCTTCGACGGAGAGCGACGCTGGCGTAGTGCTAAAAACCTGGGCTGGCAAGCTCTGGAAGCTGTGATTATTCCAGAGCCAGCATCTCTGCATCGCAAGGCGTTACTTACCTCTTTACACAGAGAAGACCTCAACCCCCTGGACAAAGCTGAGGCGATTGTCCGCGAGTTAACTACTTCTTCTGACTTAGAGCCTGCAAATATCCCCCGCATTCTCTCGACTGCTGTGCGGCGGCTGAACGTACAAAAGCGCATGAATTTGGTTTCTGAGTTGGTGAGGGCAACACCTGAAGAACAACGACAAGGTTTGGAGGTTTTAGATTTAGATGAGCAAGAGCGAACTGTAATGGAAGGTTTACTCGATTTGCAACTCAACCCGGCCTCGATTGATGCCAATATTTTTCCCATGCTGTCAATTGCGCCGGATCTAAAACTGGCGATTCGGAGCGGACTCAAGGGGGTTCACGCTATGGCTCTCTCTAAACTCTCTGCTAAGAATTTGGGAGTTTTACCAGAAGAGGCGGAGCTCATTCGACTTAAGGCAACTAACCAAGTTTGTACCGAGAAATTATCGGCTGCCCAAACTCGTAAATTGGTGAAGGAAATTATCAGTTCTAATCTCACTAAGTTTCCAGCTTCGGCTCAGCAACTCAAACAGGTCAAACTGGCTGCTGGGAATTTGAAGAAGCTGTCACCCCAGGTTTTGGAGGAATCGGAAGTTGAGCAACTTGTGGAACTACAGGAGGTTTTGCGCCAGAAGTTAGCGGAAATTGAAGCTGTTTTGAAGCAAAATGCGATCGGCAAAAATTCCAAGTAAACTACTTCCACGCTTGTTGAAGCCCACATTCCGCACTCTAAAGTGTCAAACTACTAATTTTTTTAGATATTTGAGCATTTTCGAGTGGTAAGCGCCAAATAGATTTCCCAATCTGTGGTACAAAAAGTAACTTAATTTGTTTGCAAAATCAAGAAAAAACTGATTGTGACAGATTACGGTGCCGAATGCGAGCAAAGGCTGTGTCACCTTGCCAATTGCCCAAGTTTATAGATATTCCGAAACCGACAGCATTCAGCATCAAACAGCAACTTAACCGTTCCCGTCCCGCTATTCCGTCCTTTCAACCCAATAATTTCAGCCGTTCCGCGATCGGGAGAATCAGGATTATAATAATCGTCCCTGTAAACTCCAAGTACAACATCGGCATCCTGTTCAATTCCACCAGAACCACGCAAATCCGATAAACTCGGACGTTTATTTGTGCGAGCCTCTACTCCCCGATTGAGCTGAGAAAGCAGTACAACGGGCGCGTCAACCTCGCGAGCTAAAATCTTCATCTGTCGGGTAATTTCGCTGATTTTATTCACAACATTTTCATCCGCCGAATTCACCATCAATTGCAAGTAATCAACAATTACCAAGCCCAAGGGGCCGCGCTCACAAACAAACTCCCTGACTCTGGAACGAATTTCCAAGGGAGACGGTTCCAAACTTTCGTCTATCCAAAAATCAGCATCGCTAACTTTCCCTAAAGCCGAGGCTAGCACTTCGTACTTACCAGCTAAGTTAACTTTCCTGATATCTTTCACCGGCACCCCACTCTCAAGTGCTACTAGCCGCGCCGCTAAGTCCCGACCTGGCATTTCCATCGAAAACATCAAAACTCGACCGTTCGTGGGAAGGGAAGCAATGTTGTACCCAAGGGCACAAGCCAAAGCTGTTTTGCCGCTACCGGGGCGACCTCCTATGACAATCAATTCACCTCGGTAAAATCCCCCTCCCAGTAGGTCGTCGAGGTCGTAAAACCCTGTGCTGATTCCAGGAAAGTAGTTAGCAGTCTTCAAGCGTTCTTCCTCAATTTCATCTAGATACCGCCAAAGCTCCCCGCAATATTCCCAGAGAGGTCGAATAGCTTTTTGTCGCTCTTCTTTGTACTTATTGAGGGCAAAAATCTTTTCCTCGGCCCTATTTAGTATCGCACCTAATTCAGTAGAAGTTTCGTAGCCAAGCTGTACTATGTCATTACCAGCTTTGATGAGTTCGCGCCTGACAAACTTGTCCACCACTAGCAAAGCATATTGGTCGATGTTGACGGCTGAAACAGTCCGGTCTACGAGCATTACCAGTTTGGTTAGACCTCCTACTACTTCCAGCAGGTTGTGGTCGCCCAGGAAGGTAGTGATGTTCATCAAATCTGTGGGCTGCTCCTTAGAGTGCAGCGCTAAAGCGGCCCGATAAATATGTTGGTGAACTGTAATTGCCAATGCTTCGGGGTGTAGAATATTTGCGACTCTTTTAATGGCAATTGGATCGATCAGAATTCCGCCTAAAATGGCTTCCTCTGCATCAATATTGCTAGGCATAATTTTGTCAACTAAACTGATTGCCATATCTGGTATTCTCCTTTGATTTTGTTGCTAATTGAACTGTGAGAAAAGTTGTCTAAAGGATTAAAAGCTGTCTAGATAGGTTGGATAATCACTGTTTTCACAACTAAGGTATGGCCCAATACCATTTACTTAAGAAGAATCTGACTTGCAAAAAATGTCTGTATTGCCTAGAAAATCGTCAGATGAAATTCCTAAAAAAGAGTTAAGTAAACCGTATTGAGGTATAGCCTTTCTCAAAAAAGTGAGGTATACCCATGGATTCTTATGCTCTATGCCCTATGCCCGGTTTTGCCTATGCCCATGAGTACCTCATATTTCTGAACAAGGCCATAAATAGCTAAGTAGTAGACAATTTGCTTAGAATTTGTTTTGCTCGCTGAGGAAACCGCTGCATCCACTGCAAGTAAATTTGCTGTTGAATACCTAGCGATGCGAAAGCTTCTTGGCCTAGTTCTTGGAACTGTTTTAATAACTTTTGGTGAGTTTTTAATGGCATATACTGAGGGTCAATATAATCCTCAGTTATTATTGTTGTCTGTACAGAAGGAGAATTTTTTGTAACTGGGGGGCAGCCTGTTGAAGCTGAAGACGAAACAACATTTGTTGGGTTAGAGTTTGGAAAACTGTTAGTTTGTTCCCACCAACGACCGCGCAAACAGTCAACTATCCATCCTGAAGGGTTAGATATTTGCTTTGTTTCGCTTCTGATTTGCAGCAGGTTTATGGCTGCTTGAATTTCCTCTAAGTTGTACTGGAGAATGCAAACTCTCAACTCGGGATTCATCCCTCCTGTGGCTTGCATAACTATCTCCACAATCTGAGTCGCATCGGGGTTTGTAATTACAACCGCTTCACTGGTAGGAATTGCATTAGGGTCGGGAATTTCAGTCGTTTCGGAATTGACAATTGCAACCTCTTCAATAATTTCAGTTACATCAGGATTAGGAATTACAACAGATTTAGAAGTAGAAATTGCAACCACTTCCACAATTCCAGTTGCTTCTGAGTTAGTAATCGCAACCGCTTCGGCAATTTCAGTTATATCAGGGTTCGCAATTGCAATCGTTTCGGCATTGACAATTGCAACCTCTTCGATAATTTCAGTTGCTTTGGAATTGGCAATTACAACTGGTTCGACAAATTTATCGGTTTCAGGATTAACAAAGGAAGATGTTTCGAGATTTAACGGGACAGCCTTGTTGATTATTGTTGGTTCGGTGCCAGAGATTCTTTGATGGCCGAGGCTGTCGAGTTTTGTAGGTAGTTCTTGCGGGGGTTCAGAGGTTAAACCTGTTTGTTCTGAACTGCAAGGTATTGTCGCATTGTCGAGCGCTGGAATTTTATCTGAATTAGTGTTCAGGCATTCAACCGTTGGGGCGGAACACTTATTCTCATCCAGAATTTTTAATTTTTGTTGTAAATTTTCTTTCGACTGACTGTTTTTGGTCTGGATTTCAGTAGCAAGTTCAGTACCAAGTTTCGATTCTACATTTTTAAGCTTTATACTTGGGCTTGCTAATTTTTCTTTTTCTTCAAAAGAATTTGAAAAAACAGCAGCAACATTTTCAGTGCTTTGCTGTTCTTTTTTATCCTTTGTAAAGAGTACGGCACCATCAGGGTTTGAACCCTCTGTTTGCTCAATTTTTGACTGTTGACGTTGATTTTTTGATTGTTTGTTCAGTTTTTGGAATTTTTGCTGGGTATGAATGAAGGGGCGAACTTCCCCCAGGTGCTGTACTGCTATGCGGAAAATGCCATGCCCATAGTTTTTGAGGATTTTGACCAAGCCGAATTTTTCGAGCTCTTTGAGGGCTGCCCGCCTGGTGTTGGCGCTGTAGGGCTTGCCGTTGCGGACTGGAGTGGCTCGTTTTTCGCCCAAGGGGATGCAATGGATGTCGATTTCCTCTGGTTTGCCACCGATGCAGGTTCTGTACAGGTAGAGGGCGAGTTTGATGGCGCTGGGGGTAGCGCCTTCGAGTATGTCGGCTAGGTCTTCGTAAACTGCTGCGTGTCTGGCGAGTGGCGGCTTGTGCCAGTTAGTTGTAGCTACAACCATTTTTTCCTCCGACGTAAAAAAGAGTGTAAAAGTTGCGAGTTGTGGCAGTCGCAAGCCACACGAAAGAGACTGCTGTTAATTGGGCAGGGGACATTGAGCGCTCTTGGGCCACCTTCCTGTGGAAGGCCGCATGGACTTCGCGCCGCTGCATTTGCACGCTTATTGGGTGTGCGCCTGTCTGTTCCATCTTGCCAGGTCGATCGTTGCGGTATCTAGTTGCGGATCAGTCTTATCAGACTTATAAGAGTTGTTCTAAAAGCTGAAAACCATATGTAGAAAGAGTTTCAAAAATGAAGTGTCGCGGCATTCTAGAGGTTTTGTCGCGGCATTCTAGAGGTTTTGTCGCGGCATTCTAGAGGTTTTGTTCTAACCGTCAAACCGAGAGCTAGTAAGAAGTTGAGGGTTATTTTAAATGGCTATTTTTCTTAGAACAAGTTTCAGAACAGCCCGAGCATTCTTCGCAGAAAAAAAAACCAGCCTCTAAATGGTTGGTCTATGACGCTGCCTTGTTGAGAGCAGGTTGAACGAAGCCTATTCTGATGTGATTAATAGGTGCCAGATTCGTGATTCCACTTCTGGTGCAGGGGTTCGCTCTCCACGTTCCAGCATGGATACATAACGCTGCGACATCCCTAGCCAACCTGCTAATTGTGCTTGACTCCAACCTTTGGCTACCCTTGCTTCTTTTATCTCATTGCTTGTCAGTTTAGGTTTGGGAGCTTCTTTCAGACGGGGTTGAATTTGTTTGAGTTCAGCTTTGGTTGCCAGGAGTTCGGGGATAGGTGCTGGCGGATGGATAGTAATTTTGGCTGCCAACAGCGTGTCAAAGTATCCTGGTTTTTTTCGAGACTTGCTACCAGGTCTCAGCCATTCTGGGTAAGTCTCTTGGTCAAACTCGATCTGAAACCCTCGCTTGAGTTTCAGTAGCACTTCCAGGGTGCGATTCCAGTTATTCGTCAGCTTGTAAGTTTGTTTGCGGTCTGACCGAGCTAGATCGATTACCGTTTGGGGCAATAGCGCTTGTAGGAGTGTCTCCACTTTGTAAATGCCACTGGTGTGGAATCGGCTTTCCATCGTCAGATGAAGTGCTAAGCGCAAAGCCATTTCATCATGGTAGGCGTCAATTTTGAGAATGTCCTGAGCTAAATACCCAAACTGATACAAGGCTTCCTTGGCGAAGCAACCTGCTTTGTTCAAGAAGGCATGAGTCCAGAGTCCTGGTTGGACGGTAATGTAAACTTCATCAGGATGCTCTATTTTACCCTCCAGATTCTGCTGACCTGTTAACTGAATTTGAATATTCCACATTCGCGAGGTGTCAACGCTGGCTCTAATTCCACCTTTTTTGTGTTTGCCTTCAATCCATGTGGCTTTGATTGCTAAGCAACCTAGAGCATACGCAGTTTTAGCTATTTCATTCAGTTTTTGAGATACTGGCAAGTCTGTGCGTTTGTCCCACCCCATTTCCTTGATTAAATCACTGCCTTCGAGAGTGAATAAGCTTTTCCACGGCTCTTCTTGTCTCATAATGTGAGCTGCAAAAATTAGGTGTAATTTGGCAGCAGTCAGCCCAAATTTGTCAATAATTTGCATAGCCTCGTCTAAAGGCAATAGCGTGATGTCACCGGGGCTGGCAATGTAATGCTCGATGATGTTGTTGGGGTCGCCCTTGGCTCGGTGTTGGAAGTAGCCGACACCTGAAGGGTATTCCTGCCACAAATCTATTCTAAGTTGTGCGTGGAGGCTAGATACCATAGGAGGGGGCGTCGCAACAGGGGCGATCGGTATATTCTGGTACAGACGAGGTTCTGTAATGGGTTTGTCTGGGGTATTTCTAACTTCAGCCAGACTTTCTGAGCTAATGCTGTCAGTCATAATTTTAGTCAATAGTTAGAGCCTAGTATTTTACTCAATAATTTTTTTAAAAGTTCGAGATTTTCACGTTGGCATAATGTTGTCTAGTTCCAGTTGTCAATTGGAAAATAGGTAATAAGAAACCTGCTCAAACTAATGGACGCGGATTGCGATCGGATAGATTGTCCTGTGCCGATTCCAGAGAACCATCCATGATATCCCAATCCATCGCATCGTCTGGAAATAGCGATAATTGCCCTGGAGATACGTTAGACTGACCTCGGTTATGATACGACAGATGGCAGGCGGTACAAAGGGCTATTAAGTTTTCTGGGCGATTGTCCTCCGGTATTCTGTTGCGGTGGTGTACCGTTAAGGTCAAGGAACAACGTTCAGACTTGGTTAAGCCACTTGTGTTGCCAGGTCGGAGGCATTGTTGGCGGCACTTAGCACAGCGCCACCCCGCACTTTCTTTTATGGAAAATGCAATCTCTTGCCAGTTTTCGGGATATCTTTTTGGTTTTGTCATAGCTCATTTCTCACAATATGACGATCGCTTTTATTGCCATCACTCAGAAGCTATTAAGTCAAAGAGTGCTGTAAATTTCCTCAATATTCCATATCTTTTAACGCCTTCCTCACTATTATTTCATGCTTGTCTCACTTAAGAGCTATCGCCATCCAGAACGCACAAAGTACAGAAAGTTGTATAGCAATCCTAAATGATTTATGTAATTTTTGATTTTTGCCAAAATAGTAGTTTTTAAGCTAGGTAACTGAATTTCTAAAGTACCATCATTTCTAGGAGTTTGCCTCGGAAATTTTTGGTTGGTAAATCTGGTGTCTAGTGGCGCGTTTTCTTGCACAACTATTAATACCAGTTGCTCTAGCGATTCGCAGATGGGGCCGCCAATCTAGACTTCGATCCTTTAGCCTTCCTTACTCCTTGCCGTGGCCACAAGAAAGAAAACACGAGTTCGCTAGCCGCCGGACGCCGAGGACTCACGAAATAAGGAATGATAATTAAATAACTTACAATTTTATGATTATTGTGGGATGGGCGGGACGCCCGTCCAGAGAGGATGGGCGGGACGCCCGTCCAGAGAGGATGGGCGGGACGCCCGTCCAGAGAGGATGGGCGGGACGCCCATCCCACGAACTTCTCTAAATTATTTAATTTGCGATCCTAAGTAGTCAAGTTATTAATTTTTTATTCCTAAGTCCCAAGTCGAGCGATCGCGCAGTACCTTTCGGCCGTAAAATTTAGTATTTATAATGCCACTTTGAAAGAATAAATGCTCGACTTACTTGGAGAGCAACAGCCGGAAACCTTGAGGCTGCAAGAACCCGTGCCGCTCGCGCTGCACCCGGCAGCAGTGTACCTGGACAGTTTGGGAAGCGAACGGTCAAAGGCAACCATGAGAGAAGGACTCAATATCATGGCCCGAATGCTGACAGGTGGGGAGTGTGACGCCATGACGTTGAATTGGGCGGCATTGCGCTACAAACATACTGCGGCCCTACGCTCGGCCCTGGAGAAAAAGTACGCCCCGGCGACGGTAAACCAAATGCTGTGCGCCCTGCGACGGGTGTTGAAGGAAGCTCTGCGGTTGGATTTAATCGACCCAATAGATTACAGTAAGGCGGTGGATGTCAGGAGTGTCAAGCAATCGGGAAAAGTTAGGGGGCGGGCGCTAACGCTCTCTGAGATTGCTGCTTTGATGGAAAGTTGCTCTGGTAAGACTCCTATTGATGTTAGGGATAAGGCGCTGATTGCTATCTTGCGCGGGGGTGGCATCCGTCGCGGTGAGGCGGTTAATCTGTTGAGGCGAGATTTCAACCCATCCACGAGAGCGCTATTCGTCCGAGAGGGTAAGGGTAAGAAAGACAGGACGGTTTACCTCCCGGAGTCTGCTTGTGTTTTGGTGTCCGAGTGGCTGGAGTTGAGGGGGGAGGCTCCGGGCCCTCTGTTGTACCCGATTCGGAAGGGGGGAGAAATTCAGTGCCGGCGCATGACGGAGGATGGTGTGTTGAAGATTGTGCAGCGGCGGGCGTTCCTCGCTGGGGTGGAGTCTTTTAGTCCCCACGATTTCCGGCGCACGTTTTGTTCGGACCTCCTTGATGCTGGGGTGGATATTGTGACGGTGCAAAAGTTGGCGGGTCATGCTTCTCCGGTAACTACGGCAAAGTATGATAGGCGTGGGGAGGAAACTAAGCGGCGGGCCGTGCAGCATTTGGAGTTTTAGTGCTTTGTGACGTTCTCTGCCGTTAAGTGCTGACGCACTATAAAAGGTGGGCAAGACTGACATCTAGGACTCTGATGAAACTTATAGTTCCTTTATCAATAGCCTTTGCTAATTGGGGCTTGCTGAAAAAGTGTACGTAGTGGAAAAACGAGGCTACACAGCTTAAAAAATAGTAGGTTTCTGGCTTGCATTTGGGAATGCAAGCCAGAAACTAACAACTTTCATTGCAAGGGTTTTGAGCCTCTATAATCCAATACCGTTTACTTAAGCTCACCCTGGGGGTAAACCGCTATGAAAAGAAAAATAGATACGGAGATTGCTTCGTTCCTCGCAATGACCATCTTAAGTCAACCGTATTGCTCTATAATCCTCTAACTTGCACTTTTTTAAGCAAAAAAAGCTTAAACCCATTATCTGGCAAGCTTTCTAGTTTTATTCAGCAAGCCCTAATTATGGGTTTCAGCTACAGAATAATTGGCTGTTGTCAGGTTTTTCCTAAGCTACTTGAAGAACATAATACCAGTTCAGATCGTGCAACAGTAGTGGCAGTAGGTCGATTGATATGAAGTTTAATCCAGTAGGGAACCAAGCTTGACTTGGTAGTTAGTTCCAAGCAACAAATAGAGTATTCAACGGAGTTCCGACCGCAGTAAAAGCAGCCGACGCTGGTAAATTTCTAATATCTGTTGAGCAAAAGCAATCGCCGCCTCTGAAATGCGTTCCCTTGGAAATTGTCTATAACTTTCGCCACCGCGCATCCACTCCCCGTCCCACACATTTAATCCTTCCCTCATCCCGTTCTTGACGCAAAATGCGACGAATTAAATCCACAGAAACCACCGGACAACGCTGCTGTAACTCTCGCATCGAAAACTCCCAAGGCAAACTCTCAATTGCCTGTAAAACCATTGCAGATTTCGTTCCTTTTGCTCCTCCAATCACCCCAACCCGCTGCTCAAATTCTCGATAAGCTCCCAGTAACATTACCCCTAAAAAATACTCCCACCAAGGCAACAAGCTATGCTTCCCCTCATGCCAATTTTGAGAAGATTGGTACAAGGCATCATAATAACTTTCTTTGGTGCGCTCCACAATTTGTTCTAAACTAATAAACTGCCCTACTTCATAACCCGCTTGATACAACAATAACAGCGTCAGCAATCTTGCCATTCGTCCGTTACCATCCAGAAACGGATGAATGCACAAAAAATCGAGAACATAACTAGCAATCAACAACAATGGTTCAATCTCACCTTCACGGGAAAATAGATTAAATTTCTCATGCAACTCTTCCATAGCATGAGAGGTGGCATAGGCGGCAACAGGAGTAAATCGCACTATTTGTCTACCATCAGTTGTGGTTGCCGTAATTAGATTTTCTGTTGTTTTCCAACAGCCACCTAAACCGACGCTAAATTGATATAAATCGCGGTGAAACTGCAAAACAATATTCGGAGTAAATGGAATATAACCATAGCTGGCGTGAATTGTATTCAGTACATTCCGATAACCAGCGATTTCCTGTTCTGAACGATCCCTTGGTGCTGTGCGTTCCGTTACTAATTTGCGAATTCGCGCCAGAGGAACGGTAATTCCTTCAATGCGGTTAGAAGATTCGGTACTTTGAATAATCGCAGTTTGCCGCAAAGTTTCTAGCACTTGTGGCGCTTGTTGCTTGTATAATTCCTGCTTGCCTTTGTACTCCCCAATTAAGCGAATCGTCTGTAGCAGTTTTTGGGTAATCGGTTGCTGGGTTAAAAAGGTCTGTTCAAAAGATTTCATAGATTAAAAGCACCACTGTCATAGCCATTGAGTCGCTTAGGCCTATTATATAAGTATTTTTAATATAGGTACTAGCCTGGTCACAGTACCTATATTAAAAGTATTGTACCCGATCGCTTCTGTATGGATGCGTGTCTAAAAGGCGCGGTGCGTGTTTAAAAAGGCGCGGTGCGCGTTTAAAAGGCGCACGCTGACTGGGGGGTTGGTGCGGTTGCCGATCGTGGCTGCTAGGGTGGACAGGTTTTGGTGTTGGGGGTGCAAACCTGTTACAGTACCGTCATCTTCAACGCCGAGGTAAATGAAGCCGCCGTCGGTATTGGCAAGGCAGACAACGGTTTCAATCAGGTCTTTGTCCGGTAGGCGAGTGCGATCGCTTTTAAACTCGACGGTGAGGGATTCTTGTTCGGGAATCGTGCGATTCATTTAACAATATAAAATAGGGGCGACCTGACGGCATTTACAATTTTACGGCAAATTAGTAGATAATTCTCAAATTCTCGTTAAATCGGAATACTACTTTTTCACTTTTTTGGGCAAAATCTAGTCAAATTAGCATCTATTTATGCATCTAAAACAACAGCAGAATGGTAGCGAGCCGGCGGAATTTTAGCTAGTTCTATATTTAATTACTTTAAGGTAGAATTGGAAAGTGATTTAGTAGTTATAGCAATTGAAAAACTTGATTAAAAGCGCTTCGCGCTGGAGCGAAAACCACCAGTCCCGAATTGGAAGTGGCTCAGGTGGGAAAACCCCAGAACAAGGAGTCAAAAGCTATGTTAGGAGAAATTTTTTCTGACGAAATCGCAGTATTGCAAGAAGAAATCCGCATCAAAGAAGCGCAGATATCGTCGCTGCAATCCGCAGAACTTAGCGTTATCGATGCGATGGCTGCATTGACTTCCGCCATCGCCACAGCAACCGAAATAGCACCACTGGCGATCGAGAAATTGAAAAAGTCGGTCATGTCCTTGTGGGACAATGACCCTAACGACAGAGCCCCCGATGATGGCAACCAAGACAGCAACAGCCATCCCGAAAACAGTGGCGGCAACAGCAACCAAGACAGCAACAGCCATCCCGAAAACAGTGGCAGCAACGGCAACCAAAACAGCGACAGCCATCCCGAAAACAGTGGCAACAGCAGCCAAGACAGCGATAGCCATCCCGAAAACGGCAACAGCAACCAAGACAGCTTCTTGACAGAAAAACAAGCAAACTTAACTTACTGTGGCGACAGCCGAATCGGTCAAGTGTATTCTTCTGACGGAGAGATACAATTTTCTTACCTGAGAGGGAATAATAAAGCAAAACTTGAATCATGGGGCAGATACTTGATTCGAGAAAAATATGCTGCTGGATTCCAATTACGCGCACCAAATTGCGTTACAGCCTGCAAGCACGAAATCAAAATCTGGGGGTTAAAAAATATCCAAATACTGTACTTGATCAATCTGAACAAACAGCCTCCATCCGCTGACTTTGCAGAAATAAATCCAAGTACGCTTACCTTTCCCAAACAGTACGAAGTACGCAGGAACACAAAAGCTGTTTTTGCAACTTCTGACTATCAAGAAGCTCTCGAATTTTACAAGAGCGAAATCAAAAACCCAATAACCGTTATTGCTACTCTACTATACCCGGAATACCGAGTATTAGAGCAGTTCGACGTTCGCGTCAAAACCAATACGAATCGAGTTATTTTGCTCCCCGAAAAATCTGCTTAAATTTTCATTTTCTGGCATTTGTACGGAAAATATACGGCACGAATCCTGACAATTTGCAGCCGGGTTTTCTGTACAAATATTATTTAACAATACTTCGGACAGTTTTAGATATAATCGAGTATCTCCAACCCTTGATGGCTATAGGGATGAGTATTTTTTCAATCTTTAAGTAAGCGTCCTGAGTTTCAAAAAACCATTAAAAATGCCAGGGCTTACGCTGTAACGTTTACAGAGTCGTTAAAAAACTGTCCGGAGTATTGATTTAAGCGCTCCGCGCCGAAATTCTCGAACTATAAAAATAGGTCAGAATTTCCATGCAACTAATCCACCTAAATTGGGAAAGCCTCAGCATCTTAGAGCAAGAAGAGTCTTTCAAGTTAGAATATTCAGACTTTGAAAGAAGATACAACCCGCACCGATACGCAACAATGTGCAAAAGCGAAGCAGGTCAAATGCACCTTTTAATGAAACAAATTTTCTTGAATGTTCCGGTGCAAAAGATCCTAGAAAATTATCCTAAGCTTGCTAACTGTATAAATGTGATACAGTTACAACTCCAGGAAATATTTCGGCTGAATACATCGGAACAAGTACACCAAGATTATACGGTGCAATTACTCTGGGAAAACTGTCTAATTTGGTCTGAAATAGACCTCATAGTTATCAACCCAGAAAAATCTGAATTTCGCTGTATTAACTGGACTTGGAACGAAGGAAATGTTCCAACAGAAGCGACCGTACAGCAGCACTGGAAAACACAACTACCTCTCTTTCTGCTAGCGAAGAACTACGATTTAGCACCAGAAAGTCTCAGTTTTACTTATTGGTTTGTGAACGGTTGCAGCAATACAAGCGTAGAGTACAACTTTGACTACAACACTGCACAGTTTAATTCGTTCTTTGAACGCCTGGACAAAACGCTGCAAAAGCTGTCAACAACGCAGCCAGAAATAAAGAATCCGAACGAATACTATTTGCGACTGGTTGAGGAAGCTCCAGAAGTTGAGATTTAACAAAAAAAGGCGATCGTACTTGCTGGAAAATTATTCTCCAGAACGAGGTACGATTGCTCTTGACGGAACGGAAGCGGGGAGTTCGCAGGGTGGATCGTTATTTACAGATTCACCCTGTTTGCTTTTTGCAAAAGAACTGATGCCGTCGCATTATTTTTGAGTTAAAATCAGCCGAGAGACCAGGAATTATTCACGGATTTTTCCGGCTGCAACCTGTATTCGACAACTACAGAATCAGAGACAGTAACATCGGAAATGGGGAGCTTCAAATAATAAGATATCCACGCATTTTGATGGTCTAATTGGTTGCTGGTACTCGGAGCAAAAAAGAGAGGAATGCAAGGCGAGTGATTGAATCCGTACTGCCCGAAATAAGTTTCTCTGATTAACGGCAAATGCGGTACGTTGCCCAGCGGATAATACAAAGCATTTGGATCGTAAAGTGTCAAATCCATCCTGGAAAAAACGCTGATGCCGTTAATCTTGAATTTCTGGCAAGTCGCAATCGCTACCCACTCGTTATCCCAAGGGTCGGGAGAAGGCGAAACAATCCTAAAAGCAGGATTTATATTCTCGTAAAAAACCCACTTTTCAGGAAAAGGTTGGGCATCACAATGGAAGTGCATTTGGTCTGGCAAAGTTGTTAAAAATCTCATAATTTGTCCCTCAATAAGGATAAAACTCTGGCTTTGAAGGCTGGCGGAAATTGCCCGGATTTGCAGGAGCCGTACCGCCACTTTCGACTGGGCTGCTGCCAACACCAGCAGGCAGGGAAGCAGGATTTCCAGGGGGAACGGGCAATGAATTGTTAACTGACTGCGGTAAGGGAACGGTATTTGAGAAAGCAGGAATAGAAGGATTTGCAGTTGGAAAAACTGCTGTCGGCAGGAAGCAGTAAGTGTAATAACGCGCTGCAATCGCACCGGCAAATATTACGGTTCCTGCCAAATACGTGCGACAGTTTTGTCCAGCCGGTTGTGGAGAACTAAAGGTGCTGTTGCTAGAATTCGGAGGCTGAGTGACAGGTCGCTCCAACCCCTCTGGTGAACTGAAAGAGTTGCTGAAATTAGTTGAAACGCTTGCTCGCTCCAACGACTCTACAAAACCGCCACCAAAACTGGAATTGCTACTTACAGCGGGGGTATTAGTAGCAGGAGAAAAAGGTACTTCTCCAAACGGCGGAGCGCTCAAAAAACCTGCAACGTCAGAACTCAACCCATCAGTCGGCGGGAAATTCGACGGCTGTGTTGGCGAAGTTGCAGAAACTGCTGTAGCCCGCAGCGAATAGCGATTTGGAACCATCGAGGGGTCTTTAGACATCACGATTACTTTGTAGTAACCGCTCGACGGCGGCATGAATGTAAAATAGGGATGCTGACTGAAACCCACCTGTCGGTTTGAAGAATCAAAAATTGCAAAAACCGGATTAAAACCGCGTACTTCGGCTCTAAAATCAAACAGAATTTTTTCACCTGCATTCGCTCCAAATAAATGCTCCTCTCCTCGAAGTTGCTGGACGGGATTGCTGCTTTCCCAAAAGTTGGTAAAACGATAAATTGGGCTAGTCGCTCTCACCGCACCGACAACGGGTTCGTTATTCTTCAGTACGGCGGCAACAACAGGCTTAGCAACTACTAAGAAAATCGATGCAGTTAAAATGGTTCCCCATAAGGTTGATAATTTCATGATTTTTTTCCTCAAAAACAACCAAGAATTAATGATTTATGCAGCCTAATGACTGCGTTTGACTAAAATCAATTCAGAACCGGGCTGTACGCCTAGTTCCCTTAAAGTACCTGCCCTCAATTCCAAAACTGTATCCACTGGATGCGGGTAATAAACGGGTTTGCAATCAGAATGCGCCACACCGCGACGAAGCAAACAGGGTTTAACATTCGATGCCATTTTTACAACAGTCCCAGAGCGCAAAAACACCACATCAAGAGCAGCTTCCATGTTCGGCATTACCACTGATACAGGTATTGGTGGGTCTACAACAAACATCATTCCCCGGTTGCCAGTCAGTGGCGGTCGAAACTGTAAACCCTTTTCTTTTTCTTCAGAACTGCGGGCTACTTCTAACTCAATTCGCCTGCTTCCCGATATCAAATAAGCTCCTATTTGGAGATATTGTGCCTGTCTGGAGCGATACTGTACGAATGTTCGCAGCGCCACAACTGAAGGCAGTAAAAGCAGCAAACTCCAACCCAAAAAAGTGTTAGCTACAAACACTTTTTCAGAAAATCTTTGCCAGTCAAACTTTAACCAATTGGTGAACATTTACTTAATCCCTGATTTTCTGCTGCTTTATATGTCGGTATAGATGAAATAGTGGAACCAATTTGTCAACATTTAGTGAATCCCTCATTTTCTGCTGCTTTGTGCGTTGGTATGGGCGAAGCTGTGGAACCAATTTGTCAACATTTAGTGAATCCCTGGTTTCGTGCTGCTTTGTACGTCGGTATAGGTGAAATTGTGGAACCAATTTGTGAACATTTACTTAATTCCTCATTTCGTGCTGCTTTGTACGCCGGTATAGATGAAGTTGTGGAACCAATTCGTGAACATTTACTTAATTCCTCATTTTCTGCTGCTTTTTACGTCGGTATAGGTGAAGTTGTGCCATCAATTTATCAACACTTATATCCTCATATTTTGCTACTTTGTACGTCGGCACTAGCGAGCGAATTTATGGAATCAATTTCATCATTCAAGATTTACTTGATACTTCCTCTCCCCAAAAAGTAGAAAGTACGGGTGCAAATAAACTCGTATCGGGACTGGAAGCAGGCACGGAAACATAGCGCGATGAATTTTCCATTGCCAGAATTCTATCTGTATCTCTCACGAATAAAGGCGTTATTTTCTTCCTCTCTTCTAAAAAATCGTTCAGTTCCAATCTGACAATGCCGCGTAAAGTTTTAGATTCGATTGACAAAGGCAAAATCAACAAATCGCTTTCGGGTAAATTGACCAAACACCTCAATTCTTGAATCTGCTCTCTATCTCTTTTGTTCCACAGCGAAAATTCCGAGTTTTTACCGCTCAAGATATTCGCTATTTCTCTAGCTTTTTTTTGAGCAGCGACTTCTACCATGCGGGCAAGTTCTGCTCCAACAAAGTTGTTAGTCATGTTCAACAAAATCTGCCAATCGCGGTCTGAAAGGGGAGATTCTGAAGTATTTTTGTATCTGTTATCAAAACGAGCAGCGTGGAGTTCCACAATTTGCTTTCGCTCGCACGCTTGCGGAAATCCCACGTAGAAAATCGCATCAAATCGGCCTGAACGGGTTAGCTCTGGGGGTAGTGCTGCGAGGCGGTTGAGAGTGGCAATTACAAAAGTGTGACCCGTTTTATCTTGCAGCCAAGACAGCAATTGGCCGAGAATTTGAATGCTGTTGCCCGATTCGCCAGAAAGAGAACTGGAATTAGAAGAAAAAAGCTTATCTAACTCATCAAAATAGAGCACGCTAGCTCCTATTGCTTCCACTCGCTGTAAAACACAGGACAAATACGCCGCTCCTCCAGCAATCAGAGCGCCCACATCTACGCTCACCAAGGGTACGCCCAATTTAGAAGAACAAACAGACGCGGCAAATGTCTTGCCGGTACCGGGTGGCCCCACCAACAGCCAACCTTTCGGCAAGGGAATAGAAAAGCTTCTCGCCATCCCAGAAAATTGAAATTTTACGTCTTCTAAGGCATTTCTCAGCAAGTCTAAACCCCCGAATTCGCCTAAAATTGAAGGTTCCTTAAAAGTCAATCCCAATTCCCGAAATTTCCCAATTTTATACTGGCGCAGACTGCTGCATATGTCTGAATTTCCGTAATAACCCTGCTGCCAAAGAGTTACTCCCCTAGCAATTTCTTTCAAAAATAAACCAGACATCGCACTAATCAACTGTTCCGAATCGGCTTGCTCCAAACCAAATTCTGCGGACAATCGAGATGCTGACTCAACCAAATGCTTTCTATCCGGCAGTGGCAAAAAGACTGAAGGTACTAAACTTTTTAAATAGTCGTCTACCCGCAGCCCATTTGTAGAAAGCAATACTAAAAAATTACTGCCACCGCTGGCTGCAAATTTAAAGTACAAATTGGCAACTATTGCCGATAGTTGCAGTTGCCTTTCTTCTGAGTTGAAATCGGAAATGCTGCGAATCTGCATGAGTTCCTGCATATTCTCGATTACAAATATACCCGGAGTGTCTGTCATGCACAAATACTTCAAAATATCAAAAATGCCGCAGCAATCGGGAGCTACGAAACTGTGAGGACGAGAAATATCTTGAAATCGACAGGAACCAAAGTCCCAAAAATAGCAAGGTATTTTAAATTCTAATGAAGCTTCTTCAAGTAATTGAAATGCAGAGGGTCGCTCTATCAAAGGAGCCACAAATTCTATTACCCAACCGGCAGAAGCCATAATACCTGACAGCGCGTTTGCATGAGCCATAAATCATCCTCGTTGTTTTACATTGCCCTAATTAGTGGGAGATTTATCCACCCCAAAACCCCAATAGTTAAAGTTCTAACTGTGCTTTTTTCGACTGTTTAGAATTAGATTCATAAGGTCGAGACTGACTCGGCTTCATCTTCATCAATTCAGGAAGAGCTTTTTCAAAACGCTCTAAATCTGCTTCGGTCATGCGACTGCGGAAGTTCCCGCAACCATCGTCTATTAGCAAACAGCCGCGATTTGGGTCGTCGATGCGGCACCTACCGTCGGGAGTGGCTTTCCAAATATAGTGTGTCCCTTTCACTTCAACAGGCGTGCCGACGGAGGCAGAAAATTCAACTAAATGCTCGACTACATAACGCAATCTAGAATCGCTACCCCATGATTGAGATGGTTGAAATTGAGATGGTTGAGATTGAGATGATTGAGGTTGCGATGATTGAGGTTGAGATGATTGAAATTGAGATGATTGAGATTGAGATGAGTGAAATTGAGATGATTGAGATTGCGATGAGTGAGGTTGAGATGAGTGAGGTTGAGATGATTGAAATTGAGATGAGTGAGGTTGAGATGATTGAAATTGCGATGATTGAGATGCTTCCAGTGCAGGTGCGAATGACGGCGAAGATACTGACTTCTCCGGAGTAGCTACCGCACGACTTCTGGGTTTTACAGCGGATTGCTTCTCTCCGACAGAACCCCCGACAGCTTCCTTTACAGGTTCTACAACTACTTGCTTACCTCGATTCAGTTCTTCAATAATGCGCGTGGGTTCTTCGCTTAATGGCGAACTTTCGCGAACTTTAAAAAAAGAGGCAAAATAATTTGACTCAAAACCAGCACCTATAAACTTATTAACTAAAACAGTACCTTCGGCATCGGTTTGCAGTACGGGTTTGCCCGCAAAATCAACTCGCAAATCGGCGGCACCGGGCAATGTTGAGCCTTCTGCAACATTTTTAAGAGCATCTAAAGTTTTTGGCAAGCCTGGATTGTAAAATCTACCAGCCATACCGGAAAGAGTGTCTACTTTTGAACCGCCTGCATACCCAAAAAGCAGGACATCTCCCATGCTTATTTGCATCCCACTTTCTAAACTTCTTTTTCTTTCGTCTGCTTCTAATTTCCGCCGCTCATCTTCCTCTTGTTGAGTCAATTCCCGCAACCGTCGTGCTGCTTCTTCTTCGGCTTGCTTAAAAGCTATTTCAGCACTAACAACAGCGGCAACTACGGATCTCAAAAAAGATTCTTGAAACGAAACTATTTCTCCTGTACTCACAGATTGCATTTAACGTTACCTCACTTTCAAATATTTATTAGGCCAAATTGAAAAAATCAGCACGACTGGTTAGGACAAAACCTGACTTGGGAAAAAATCAGCACAACTGATTAGAATAAAACCTGACTTGGGAAAAAATCAGCACGACTGGTTAGGACAAAATTGGAACCTGGAACAAAATCAGCACGACTGGTTAGGACAAAATTGGAACCTGGAACAAAATCAGCACGACTGGTTAGGACAAAATTGGAACCTGGAAC